>JBFYUA010000202.1:0-23328 GCA_041300305.1 Dehalococcoidia bacterium
CCGTGCCCATGGCCAGCGCTATCACGCTGGCCCAGGGGAAGAGCGAGGGCAACCTGATAATGGCGAGGTTGTCATCCAGTCCGCCGGCCGTGGTGACGACCTTGCAGATATCGGCCCCGGCGGCCAATTGCCGCTGCACCATGGCGGCCAGCTTCTCGGGCGGGGCGGTACCTGCCCAGTCGTGATAGGAGAGCAGGCATTTGGCCCTGCCCTTGATGCGCTTAACGATATCCTCCAGCCCCCCGGTTTCAACTTCGATATCTATAATCTCCGCTCCCATGTCCAGCGCCGTGAACAGCTCGGCAAGCCGACGGTCCTCGCCGCCGGCATACCTCCCGTGGTTTGCGGCATTGCGGTTGGTGGCGATCCAGGGCTTGCGCAGGCCGGAAGCTACCTCCTGCCACTTAGCGCCGATCAGGTCGATGCGCACTTCAAAGAGGTCGGCCAGCGCTTCAGCTTTCCTGACCGTATCGATATCGGCAACCGTCAGGACGGCGCAGACCCTCGGCTTAATCATCGCCGCCCTCCATCACTTCTACTGCCATGGCAAAGCTCACGTCATTGGCGATAAAGACCCTGCCTATCGAACGTGGCAATATGAACCGGACCTTGCCGCCCTGCATTTTTTTATCGTGCTCCATGGCCGCTATCACGCGGGCCATCTCCACTTCAGGCATGGTCACGGGCAACCCGGCCTGCAGCAGCAGGTTCTTCAGCCTGTTGAGCTGGCTGCGCGGGAAGAGGCCCAGGCGGCAGGCAATGGCCGAGGCCTTGACCATGCCGGTGGCCACCGCCTGGCCGTGCCTTATTCTGAAATCGGAGGCGGATTCAACGGCATGGCCGATGGTATGGCCGAAATTCAGTATATTGCGGATCCCCGCATCCCGCTCGTCTTTCGAGACGATAGCGGCCTTGATGGTGGCTGAACGGGCAACGGCCTCCTCCAGCAGCGGGTCCTCAAAGGCGCGTATCTTCTCGATGTTTTTCTCCAGCAGTTTGAAAAAGGCGCCGTCGCGGATCATGCCGTACTTGATGACCTCGGCCAGGCCGTTGCTGACCTCGGCCTGCGGCAGGCTGCGCAGCGCGAACGTATCTGCAATAACCAGCAGCGGCTGGTGGAAGACGCCGATATTATTCTTGACCGGGCCGTGGTCGACCGCCGTCTTGCCGCCCAGGCTGCTGTCGACCTGCGCCAGCAGTGTAGTGGGCAAAAGCACCAGCGGCAGGCCGCGCATATAGGTGGCGGCCACGAAGCCGGCCAGGTCGCCGATTACTCCTCCGCCCAGGGCCAGGATGGGCGTCGACCTCTCGGCATGCACGGCCTGCAGGCCGGCATAAAGTTTGGCGGCGGTATCGAGGGTCTTGTGCTCCTCCCCCTCAGGTACCAGCAGCGTGGCTATTTTAAAGCCCTCTTTCTCCAGACCCTGTTTGACCATGGCGCCGTACAGTCTGTCGATTTCGGGATTGGTTATCAGCGCGGCTTTCTCTGCGGATGGCATGACCTGCCTGAGCCATTTACCCGCCCAACCGAGCAGGTCATGGCCGATGCGGGCCTCGTAGCTCCTTTTACCGAGCCTGACCCTGACTGTCCTCAACCTTTTAGCCGCCTCATCTGTTCTTATACCCCTGTATTAACCAGGCTGTGTATTTCCCGGCAGGCCTTTATTATAGCCTGTAATTCGTCCGGTGTAATTGTCTGACGGCCGTCCACGATGGCCTCCTGGGGGTTGTAATGCACTTCGATCATCAGCCCGTCGGCGCCGGCCGCTATGGCGGCGCAGCTCATGCTGAAGATCAGGTCGCGCCGTCCCGTGCTGTGGCTGGGGTCGATGATGACCGGCAGGTAGGTTTCTTTCTTGATGACAGGCACGGCGGCCAGGTCGAGTGTGTAACGGGTATACTCTTTGCCCTTGCCCACCGGCACGATGCCGCGCTCGCAGAGGATGATGTCCTTGTTGCCCTCGGCGGCGATGTAATCGGCGAAGGAGAGGAACTCCTCGATGCCCGCGCCGAAGTGCCGTTTCAGCAGCACCGGCTTGTTCTTTTTACCCACCTTGGCCAGCAGGTCCTGGTTGTACATATTGCGCGAGCCTATCTGGAGGATATCGACATATTCCGCTGCCAGGTCCACGTGGTCCTCCCCCCTGACCTCGGTGACAACGGGGAGCCCGTACTCTTTGCCGGCGTCCCGCATCCATTTGAGCGCCTGTTCGGCGCTTTTGCGGTCGCCGCCGCCCACGCCCTGGAAGGAATGTACCGAACTGCGCGGCTTGAAGATGCCGCCCCTCAGTATATGGGCGCCGGCCTTCTTGATGGCCTCGGCTATCATGAAGAGCTGCTTCTTGTTCTCCACGGCGCAGGGACCCGCCATGATGATGGGTTCACCGTTGCCTATGCGTATGTTGCCTATATCGATTGTCCTGCTGGTGCCGCCCTGTCCGTCGGCGGCGCGGCCGTATTCCCTGCTGATTAATTTATAGGGCGTTTCGATTTTAACCACCTCCTTTACGCCGGGCATTATGGCGAAATTATCGAACGGTATTTTGCTCTCGTCGCCGACCAGGCCGATGACCGTCCTGAAATCTCCCCGCGAGACATCCGCCTTCAGGCCGTGGACCTTTATCTCCCGTATCACCTGCTTGATCTCCTCGTCCGTGGCATCCCGTTTCATTATCATCATGAATAGTCGTCCTCCTTGGTATATTTTTATGGATAAAAAAGAAGGGCTCTCCTGCTGGAGAGCCCTTCTTGATATGACCTTCCTGTCTTTTAGTTTACAGGTATGCTGCACTGCCCCCCAGGCTGATCGCCGGGCGTAAAATAGTAATAGGCGTAAAAGTAGCGGGCGCTTATGCAGATAACCATTGGTAAGAATTTAACATAAAATTCGGGGTGTGTCAAAATTTGAAACTGCAGCAAAAACGTCATTGCGGTAAGCCGCACCAAAAATGTCATTGCGAGGCCGAAGGCCGCGGCAATCTGTCCGTTAGAGCCGTTAGTTAGAATATCCCTTTGCCCATGATGAGATTGAGCAGGAAATAGGCCAGGGAGGCGATGATGGCGGCGCCGGGGATGGTGAGCACCCAGGCCCAGACGATATTCAGTGTAACGCCCCAGTGCACGGCGGTCCAGCGGTTGGCCGAACCAACGCCTGACACCGCCCCGGTGATGACGTGCGTGGTGCTGACCGGTATACCCAGGAAGGTAGCCAGGAAAATGGAGATGGCGCTGGATGTTTCGGCGCAGAAGCCGTCGATCGGCCTCAGGCGGGTTATCTTTTGCCCCATCGTTTTGACGATACGCCAGCCGCCTGTAAGTGTGCCGATAGCGATGGCGGCATGGGCTATGAGGACTACCCAGAGTGGGACCAGGTATTCTGTAAGGAAGCCGCCGGCAAAAAGCAGGCTGGTGATGATGCCCATGGTCTTCTGTGCGTCATTGCCGCCGTGTCCCAGGCTGTAAAGTGCGGCAGAGAAAAGCTGCAGCACCCGCGACAATTTATTTACAACGCCGGGCCTCTGATTTCTCAGTGCCCATGCTGAAGCGACTTTGAAAGCGTAACCTAAAACAAAGCCTATGGCCGGCGCCAGTACGATAAAAATTATAGTTTTATACCAGCCTGCCGCGATTATTACTCCGAATCCGCTTTTAACGATGGCTGCCCCTGCGTAACCGCCGATGAGGGCGTGGGAGGAACTGCTGGGCAGCCCCAGGTACCAGGTAATCAGGTTCCAGCAGACGGCGCCGATGAGCGCTGCCAGGATAACGGTTTCATTGATTGACTGGACGTCGATCATGCCCTTGCCGATGGTAATAGCCACCGCGGTGCCGAAGAACAAAAAGGCAACAAAATTAAAAAAGGCCGCCCAGATGACGGCCAACCTCGGCGATAAGACCCGGGTAGAGACAACGGTAGCGATGGAGTTGGCGGCATCATGCATGCCGTTGGTGAAATCGAATACCAGGGCGACCAGGATGACAAAGATGATGAAAATTAAGTTCAGGTCAACCATACAATTAAAGGCGCTAAACGCGATTCCAGCGACTAATTATATAGGTTTTCAGAAAAATTGTATTGCGGTGAGATTGCCGCGGCCGCCGCATCGGCCGCGCAATGGGCATCCATGCGCCATAGGATCTTGGTTAACCGGGCGACCGAGGTGATCTCCTTGCCGTTGATGCTGAATATGATGTCCTTTAGCTTCAGTCCGGCTACGGATGAGGGAGTGCCTTATTCCACGTTGGTTATGATAACGTGCCTCTGCGCGCTCATAGTGGTAGCAGTAAGGTGCGGTTTCATATCCTCGGCGATAATACCGATATAGGGGTGGTTGCCTTTGCCCGTTTCTACCAGGTCATCGAACACATGCTTGGTGGTATTCATGCTGATGGCAAAGGCCAGATCCTGTACAAACAGGGCATGGGCGCTGTTGATGCCCATTACTTCACCGTCCAGGTTTATCGGTGGTCCGCCGCTGTTTACCGTGTTTATGGCCGCATCGGTCTGGATCATATCGTAGTATGGCACCCCCTGCATGACAAAGGAGCAGTCAAGCTTGCTCACGATGCCTGATGTGGCGGTGCCGATGCCGTCCGCCGGCGTCATGCCCAGCGGGTTACCCAGGGCGATCACGTAATCGCCTACTTATAGTTTATCGGGGTCACCCACAGCGGCCGCCGGCAGGCCGCCCGCGTTTATTTTTAACCACGGCGAGATTCGTCAACTGGTCAGGGAAGATAGATACAGCCTCGTAGGTACTCCTGTCGTAAAGCGTGACCCAAACCTTTTTTGCGTCTTTCACGACGTGATGGTTGGTAAATATATAGCCGTCCGGTTTAAGCACGACTCCCGAACCGCCCTCAAAGACCGGCTTGCCGCCCGCCAGCCTTTTCTTTTCCGTGTAAATAAAGACCATGCTCGGTATGGCTTTTTCGATGGCCGTGGCCAAGGAGGGAAGCTGGGCAACCGTATCGATTGCCTTAACCGGCGGACTGGCCTGTGGCACCGGAGTTTGAACATTTGCCGGTGAGCAGTCCCCGGCAAATGTAACCATCAGGTAACCTGCCGGCATCAAATTCCATAACCTCTTCATCTATCTGCCTCCCTGCCTATGATTTTCTGAAGTAACCAATTAAGATTACAGCCCTGCTGTGCAGTGGGAGCCACATTATATGTAGCGGCGCCGCTTTCTCCAGGCATAAATCAGTGCCAGCAGCAGGGAACTAAGGATCAGTAGTGTGCTGATTAGCAGTAATACATCCGGGTTGATCAGCCTGTTGGCCGTCTGTAGTATGTCAACGGTGTAGGAACCCGCCAAGCCGTCGATTTCGAAGTTGTAAGTACCCGGGGCTTGATCGTCAATCATCCATTGCACCCTTGTTGATGCGGATGGGTTCAGTGTTAGCGCTGTCGACTGCTCAACGTAGCCGTTCAATTTGAGGTTGAGGGTATATGTGCCCGTTGCTTTGCCCGTGTTTGTAACGTCCACATATATGATATGTCCGTTCTCCGTGCTCTGTATCACCAGGTTGCTTGATTTAAAGGCAGGTAAATCCACGGGTTTGTTGATGATGGCCGTGGCCGGGGTACTTGAGGGCGTTGGCAGCCAGGGCCTGTCCCCGACTCCAACCATGGTAGAGGAATGTGAAGTCACCTGAGGTTGCGGAACCGGCGACGTTTGTGGCTGTGGTAGTGGAGGAGGAGAAGGAGGAGGAGGTGGTGGTGGTGGGGATTCCTCGGTAATATGTGTTTTTGTAGTATCGAATACTGGCCCGTGCATGGTCCCGCCTGGATACTGCCATGCCGTGGCAGCAGTGGAGATGATGTCTGAGCCCGCAGGAATTACGCAGTAATTCAGCGTCACAGTAACCGTCCGTGATCCCCCGGGTGCCAGCGTGCCCAAGTTCCAGATCACCATGCCGTCGGTATATGAGCCTCCGTCGCTGGAGCTCATATATATAAGGCCTGCGGGCATGATATACTGCGCGATGACGTTGTCGGCGGCCAGGTTTGTGCTCGTGTTGGTCACGCGCAGGGTATATGTTACGGTGTCACAGGGTTGGCCGGTGGAAGGGCCGGTGATTGCAATAGACAGCAAGGGGAAAAGGGTAACATCGGTGCGGGCGGTGCTGCCGGCAGGTCCGTAATTATTATCAAGGTCATCCTTCCAGGTGGTCACAGCCATATTCCTCAGAGACAGCTCATTAACCAGCGACGGATCAACTCTCAGCGTGATCGATATGGATCGCGAAGCCCCACCTTCAATTGTTCCCAGGTACCAGGTCACGTTATCCCCGGGCACTGAGGGCGTCCCGGCCGGGACGCTGGTGACATAGCTCATATGGGCCGGCAAATAATCCACCAGCGTAGTATTGTCCGCCGCTGTGGAAGACGTATTGGTCAGGGTGATGGTATACGTGCAATCGTTCCCCGGGTTGGCTGTGGCAGGGCCGGTCTTGGCTATCGCCAGGTGGGGAACAGTAAAGATGGTGGTGGCCAGGCCGCTGCCGGCCGGGCCGTAGCCATTGCCAAGGGAGTCTTGCCAGCTGACCATGGCGCCGTTGAGCAGGGTCGTCGCATTGGCCACGCCGTCGTTAACCCGTACCGTCAGGGAAACCGTGGATGTGCTGCCGGACGCCACGGTGCCCAGGCCCCAGATCACGTTGCCGCCGCTTGCCGTGCCGGCCGGACTGCTGCTGACATAGGTATAGTTATCCGCCAGCACATCCACCAGTGTAACGTTATAGGCGCTGAGCCCGCCGAAGTTGGTTACATTCAGAGTGAAGGTGAGCGTATCGCCCGCGCCGGCTTCGGCCGGTCCCGATTTGGTAACGGTCAACAGCGGGCTGGTACGTGCGATAACATCAGCGGTATCGGCGGACGGGCCATAGCCGGCGCCGCTGCCGTCCTTCCATGTTACGGAAAAGGTGTTAAGCAGATCCGTGCCGTCGGGCAGGGAGCTGCCAACGCGCACTTCCACCCAGCCGGGTATGGACGTACCGGGGCTGACTGTCCCCAAATACCAAGTGACCGTACGAGTGACATCATCATAAACCGCCGTATGGCTGGAGCCCACAAAAGTCAGGCCCGGCGGAAGGTAATCAACCAGTGTAACGTTTTCGGCCGGCGACCCTCCCACGTTGGTCAATATTCCGGTGAAGGTTATGTACGAGCCGACGGTAGCCTGCTCCGGCCCCTCCTTGGTGATGGTGATCTGGGGAGCTGTGTATATGACGGTATCCGCGGTGCTGCTGGCCGACCCGTAGGTTACGTGCGCAATGTCCTCCCAGGTCACTGAAAACCGGTCTGTCAGCGTGGTGCCGTTCGGCACATCATTATCCACCTGCACAGTCAGCCAGCCTGTCATGACCGCCCCGGCGTTCAGTGTGCCCAGGGACCAGGTAACCGTATTGGCGCCTGCGTTATAAACTGCGCCATGGCTGGAGCTCACGAAAGTCACGCGGGCTGGCAGGTAGTCCACCAGTGTTACGTTTTCCGCTGCGACGGAACCGTAGTTGGTCAATGTGCCGGTATAGGTTAGCAGGCCGCCCCGTGTGCCGGTTGCCGGGCCGTTTTTTACGATGGATAGCAGGGGGCTGGCACGGGCGATGACATCCCTGGTTTTAATATATGGGCCGTATCCTGTTCCCGCGCCGTCCTGCCAGGTCACGGAGAAGGTATTGGTCATCGTTGTTCCGTCAGGCGTGGTGTTATTCACCTGTACCGCCAGCCAGCCGGTTATGGATGCGCCCCCGTTCAGGCTGCCCAGGTACCAGGTGACAGTGTTAGCGACGGGATCGTAAACCGCTGCCTGGCTGGAGCTGACGAAGGTCATCCAGCTCGGAAGCTGATCCACCAGAGTCACGTTCTCAGCAGCGATGGTACCGTAGTTGGTCAGAGTGCCGGTGAAGGTTATGATGGAGCCCACATTGGCCTCTGACGGGCCGTCCTTGGTGATGCGCAGTGTGGGGGGTACGGTCAGCATTGTCCTGGTGGCATCCCCCGGCGTGGAGGTGTCCGGGTCATCAGTATGAATCGTGGTGAAGTTGCTGCCGGAAACCAGGCCCTGATTTGATACAACACTGACCCCGGGGGTCTGGGGAAACAGGATTGTCACGCGGAAGCTTATGGTCGCCGAGGCGCCGGCGGGGATTGAGGCAAACGTCACCGTTACCTCGTTTCCCGTGTCTTTTACAATAGTGCCCGTTGTGACCACGCTGTGGTCTATTAGAAGCAAGTTGGGGTCGGTGATATTGTCGCTGAAAACGACGTTGAGCATGGCCAGAAGGCCGCTGTTGGTGATCGTTATGTCGTAGCGCAGCACATCGCCCGGGCTGGCCGTGCCGTTGCCGTCGTTATCTAAAAGCAGAACATCCGTCTTGGAAGCGTTGACAGATGGCCCCCAGGGGTCGCTGAAGATTGGGTCGGTCTGCACCTTGAGCATCCAGTCTTTTTGCATGGGATCGACAGCCGATGCCGATGTGCTGATGAGAAAGCGGGCAGGGGTGCCTGGGGCAAGAATTTTTCTGCCGACGGTGTTGAAGGCGGACATGGGCAGCTGCACGTCCAGCCAGTACTCGCCGCCGCCGTAACAGGTTGGTGTGGCGGTCAACTCGCGCACGTGGTTATTGGCCTGGGCGATGCCTGTGGCTGCCGGACCTGCCGCGTACCATAGGTTGATCTCGTCGCCGCCCAGAGTATCACTGTTTGACCTCTGAGCCGATGAGCGAGGGGTAACGCTGTTGGTGGGCAAATCATTGTAGAGCAGGTAAACCCTGTCCGGCCGATTGGAACCTACGGTGCCGTCGATGTCGATGGCGTATTCCTTCCAGCCGTCCTCGTCGACATCGATGAGTATGAACCAGTGCCCAGAATCCAGGCCTACCTGGCTGTTTTCCAGTGTGGTGCCATTTAGGCGCATGCGCAGCGACAGGTAGTCGTCGGTAATTAGGGCAGGCGTACCGCCATCATAATAGGCATACTGGAAGCTGGGTTGGTTGCCGGGAAGGTATCCGTTGGGTGAGCAGGAGGAGATGTCGGTGTTGGTTGGGTTGACCGCTGCCGCGCCACGCGATGGATCGGATGAGCTCTCGTAATCCGAGATAATCCCGCCGTTATAGGTTACGGGATAGAAGCTGAAGTTGCTCCAGGCAGTGGGCACATCAGTTAGGGCGGCCGCTACAGGGGACTGTGGTACCAGGGCGCCCACCATGGCAAAAACCAAGATTAGCAGGGTGAAAACACAATAATAGGTATAGGCCTTCACAGATGTGCTCCCGTCAATTTATTTCTCTGACACACTCTGAATACCCTGCTGACATATTACTCGATTTTCGTATATTGATCAAGGGCGTGTGAAAAAAGAAAGTAGGGCTGCATGCAGCCCTACTTTCTCAAGGGGATATTGTTAGTATTTAAACGAACTTGACCTCCAGCAGATGGGTTGAGCAGGAGATGCAGGGGTCGTAGGCCCTGACCAGCATCTCCATGGCCAGCTTAATATCGTCCTGCGGCCGGTCCAAGATCTCGGGCAGCAGCTTGTCGAAATCGTGCTGGATGCTGTTGTGATTCTCGTTGGTGGGGATGATGATATTGGCGGCGATGAGCTTGCCGTCATCGTCGAAGGTGTAATCGTGGAAGAGGATGCCCCTGGGCGCCTCCACCGCGCCCACACCGCGCCCTGCCTTGACTTTGACTTCAGGCTTCTCCTGCTTGATGCCTTTGCTCAGCAGCTTGTCGAGTATGATGATGCTATTCTCCACGGCGTGCACGGTTTCAACGATCTGCGCCACGCTGATGAAGTAGGGGTTGTAGCAGGGCGCCTTGAGCCCGAAGGTCTGGGCGACCTTTTTGGCTTTGGGGTGCAGCTTGTCGTGGTTGATGTTAAAGCGCGCCAGCGCTCCCACCTGGTATGAATCACGCAGGTGCCTGGTAAATTTGGCCGTTGACCACGGCACGCAGAACTCGTTGGTCACCTTCAGGTAATCGTTAATGGGTGTGGGCTTGCAGTCGGTGGAGCCGATGGCGCCGCCGATGAAGCTGTATTTATCGGGCCTGTAGAGGCCTATATACTCGGTCTCGCGGATGAAATCGGGGAACTTGAGCGTCTTGAACAGGTCCACGCTGGCATCCAGGTCCTTCATGTATTCGCCTTCCAGCGTCTCCTTGAGCTGCCTGAGTTGCCCGATCTCCGGCCATTTGACAAAGCCGCCGGCCACCATCGAGATGGGGTGGGTCTTGCGGCCGCAGAGGATGTCGGCCCAGTTGTTGGCCGTCTTCTTCATGCGCAGTGCCCTTAAAACGACATCGGTATGCGTGGCAGCCAGGGGAATAACGCTGCCCACGCCCAGGAAGTCGGGGGCTACCAGGAAATAGAAATGCAGCACGTGGCTGGTGACGGTTTCGGCGTCGAAGAGCAACTCGCGGATGAGCGAGGCCTGCTCGGTCAGCCTGACATCGAAGGCCGCCTCGGCGGCCTCGATAGACGCGGTGGCATGGGCCACGGCGCAGATGCCGCAGATGCGCGGGGCTATGAAGTTGACGTCCGAGTAGCTGAGGCCGCGCAGCATCGATTCAAACATGCGTGGCGATTCCGGGACCTCCCACTTGCATTCCTCGACCTTGCCGTCTTTGGCGTTGACTATGATATTGCCGTGGCCCTCTACCCGGCAGACATGATGGACTTTAAAGTTGACTGTCTTACTCATGCTTTGGCTACCTCCAGATTTCCATTGAACAGCCTGAACTGGACAAGCATATCGTCTACGGTCAGGCCGTATTTTTTCAGTATGTCTTTCTCGGAATTTACGTTAGGTTCATCCACCAGCGAGCGGCAGCCCCAGCATTTCCGCCCCGCGGTAATGCAGACTGCGTTGCAGCCGCCCCGCGTGATGGGGCCCAGGCAGAACTCGCCGCGCTCAAAGGCGCAGATGTTTTCGGCCAGCTTGCACTCGACGCAGACCGGGTTGTGGCACTGCTCGAACTTCTTGCCGGTCAGCAGGCACTTGACCAGGCTGATGACCTCGTTGCGGTTGGGCGGGCAGCCGTGCAGCATGTATTCCACGGGCACGACGTGTGGCGCCCCCCTGGCAGGGATGGTTTTGTAATATCCGGCATCGTTACCGTACACGATATTACGGTTCTCTTCCTCGCTGAAGCGGTTTTTCAGGGCGTTGACGCCGCCCGTGCAGGCGCAGGCGCCCAGGGCCACCAGCACCTTGGCTCTTTCCCTTATCTTCTGCAGGCGCTCGACGTCTCCCGGGGTGGACATGCTGCCCTCGATGAAGGCGATATCGTATTCATCCGAGCGGTCGGAGCTGGCCTCGCGAAAATTGACGATATCGACCGCGCCGATGAGGTCCACTACCTCCAGGTTGAAGTTGAGTACCTCAAGCTGGCAGCCCTCGCAGCCGGTAAAATCGAAAAATGCGACTCTGGGTTTCATTTATACGGCCTCCTTCAAAGACTTGATCTGGGCATAGGTGAAGACGGGGCCCTCCTGGCAGCAGTACAGGCCGTTGATCTGGCAGTGGCCGCACTTGCCGACGCCGCATTTCATCCTGCGCTCCAGGGACATGATAATGTGGTCATCCGCCAGCCCTTTCTTGAGGCACTCGGCGATGACGAAACGGTACATGATGGGCGGGCCCACTACTATGGCGTAGGTTTTCTCGGGATCGAAGGATATCTTGGGGAAGAGCGTGGTGATGACGCCGATGTTGCCCTTCCAGGAATCGTCGGGCACCCTGTCCACTGTCTCAAGGAAGCACATGTCCTTGCTCTTGTCCCATTCGGCCAACTGGCCGATGAAAAGCCTCTCCTGCGGCGAGCGGCAGCCGAACAGTGTGTTGACCTCGCCGAAATCGCCGCGCTTATCCATGACGTAGTTTATCAGCGAGCGCAGCGGAAAGAGGCCGATGCCGCCGGCCACGAAGAGGATGTCCTTGCCCTTGAGCGTATCGAGCGGGAAGCCGTTGCCGAAAGGCCCCCTGATGCCGACCCGGGCGCCCTTATCCAGCGTGTGAAGCTTGTTGGTGACGCCGCCGGTGGCCCTGACCGCCAGCTCGAATGAACCTTTGTGTGTGGGCGACGAGGTCACCGAGATAGGCGCTTCGCCGACCCCGAAGATGGATACCTCAACGAACTGGCCCGGCTTCTGGCCGAGCTCCTTGCCGTCGTCGAATTTGAACTCGAATACCTTTTCCCTGTCGCTCAGCGTTTCAACCCTGATCAGTTCAGCCGTGCGCGGGAGGTGGATGGATTGTTTGGCTGTGAGCTGCATTACCATTATTTTGCCTCCTTGAGCAGATTGTAAGTCTCAGCCGGGCTGGCTATATCGGCCAGGCAGGCGCTGGCGCACCTGCCGCAGCCCACGCAGCCCAGGTACTTGTACCTTTCCACCAGGTACTTGCCCTTGCGGTACATGCGGTGGCGGAAGCGCTGTTCCTTGTGCTCCCGGAAATTCTCGCCGCTGGCTACGCTGGCGAATTCCCTGAGCATGCAGCCGTCCCAGCGGCGGTAGCGTTCCCCTTCCTTCAGGCTGAGCGCCATCTCGTCCTGCACGTCGAAACACACGCAGGTAGGGCAGACCATCACGCAGGAGCCGCAACTGAAACAGGTCTCGGACTTTTCCTTGAACAGTTTGCTCTCCCAGGTCGCATCAAGCAGCGCCGGTATCTCCTCCTTCTTCATTTTAAGGGATACCTGGTACTTCTTTTCGGCGTCCTTGCGCACTTTGTCGCGCTTCTCCAGGTCGGCTGCCGTAGCATCCTTAGTTTTGGCCTTGTTGATAAGGGTATGTCCCTTATTGGTGCCGACCGTGACGAAGTAGTCGCCGCCCAGGTCGGTCAGCATCAGGTCGAAGCCCTCTTCGGTGATGTTGGTGCCCATGCTGGCGGCAAACGCTTTGGGGTTGGGGTTCAGGCAGTCCACGCCGATGATGACGGCGCTGTTCCTCTTGAGGAAATAATTGGGGTCGGGCTCTTTGCCGCCGTAAACGGCGTCGAAGAGCAACATGCCGCGGATATCGAACGGATGGACACCGATGATGCACAGCGGCTTCTCGGCAACCACCGCTTCGACTTTGGGGGTGGCCCCGGCCTTGTACTTCAACACCGTTTCCATCTGCGGGAAAAAGTACTTCTTGGGCGGCAACAGGGATATGTCGTAATCAAGGCGAAGCTCGGCGGCGCTGTCCAGCGGGCCGAAATTGAACTTATTGCCCTGTGCCTTGATGCCAATGACCTCCCCGGCGGCTTTCGTCTTGACCAGGTCATCGACGAAGATAGCCAGGTCCTTCCTGGAAATCACCCGGTTCTGCATACACAACTCCTTTAGCTTATTTTATTTGGTCCGAATCAGGCATTGCAGCATATTTACATATGTTCATAAGCATCCGCCGGATTCGTATATTAAACCTGTTCAGTGAAAAGTGTTTTTAATAAGGGTCAGCGGCTGAGTTGTCTGACCGTAGCGCCGCTGCTGTCCACCACCGTTATCTCCAGCGGCATTTTGCCGGGCAGCGTGTGGGTGGAACAGGACATGCAGGGGTCGTAGGGGCGCCAGGCCATTTCCACCTGGTTAAGCAGGGCTTCGGGTATGTCCTGTCCCGGCTTGATAAGCGCCTCCGCGGCCTTTTTGACCGACATGAAGATCGCCGCCTGGTTATTGGTGGTGCCCACGATGAGGTTGCATTTCTTGATGCAGCCTTTGTCGTCGGCCACGTAATGGTGGGTGAGCGTACCGCGCGGCGCTTCCACGATACCCACGCCCTCGGTGGGCTTGCCCGTGGGGATGTTCCTGATGTTGGGCCCGGTTATCTCCTTGTCCTGCGCCAGTTCCAGCAGCCTTTCAGCGGCGTAGAGTATTTCAATAAGGCGCGCCCAGTGCGTGGCCAGCGTATGGTGCACCGGCTTGCCTCCCAGCGTCGAGTACATCTTCTCGTACTCTTCCTGTGCCAGCGGTGTGGCCATGCCGTCGGCGGCGTTGAGGCGCGAGAGCGGCGTGGCGCGGTAGACGCCGCTGTCTTTGCCGTCCGTAAAGCCCTTCCAGCCAACCTTCTTAAGGAAGGGGAACTTGGTGTAGCTCCAGGGTTCGACGTGCTCGGCAATGTGGTCGAGGTATTCGTGGGCGGAATACTTGACGAACTCCTTGCCCGCCGGGTCGACCACCCTGACCTTGCCGTCGTAGAAATTTACTTTATTCTTATCGTCCACCACGCCCATATAGTAGGTCTGGTGGGTATAGGCGTCGCTTACTATCATATCCACGTAGGCCTTGTTCTTGAGCACGATATCGCCGAAGACCTTCAGCGATAGCTGCGCGAAGGCCACGTCGCGTTTGGCGATGTCCTCGATCTTCTGCCTCTCCTCCTCGCTGATGCGCTTGCTGACGCCGCCGGGCAGGCCGAAGACCGGGTGAATCTGCCTGCCGCCCACCGCCTGGATGATCCAGTGGTTCTCCCTGCGCGTGTTGAGCACCTGCCCGGCCAGCTCCATGCCGACTTTGGCGATCACGCCGAGTATGTTGCGGTCCTTGACAGGGGCGTCGGGGCCCATGATAAAGTCCGGTCCGCCCAGGATGTAAAAATGCGTGGTGTGGTCGGTGACAAAAAAAGCGCTGTAAAGCAGTTCACGTATCTTTTTGGCTGTGCTCGTGGGCTCTACGTGGAACATGTCGTCCAGCGCTTTGGCAGCCGCCACGTGATGCGCCTCGGGGCAGACCCCGCAGATGCGCTGCGTTATCTGGGGCATGTCCTCGACCGGGCGGCCTTCGCAGAATTTCTCGAAGCCGCGCAGCTCCGGTATCTGCAGGTAGGCATTGGCCACGCTGCCGTCATCGTTGAGGAAGATGGTGATCTTGCCGTGGCCTTCCAGCCGGGTGATGGGGTCGATAACTATCTTTCTCATGGAGTAGTCCTTGCGCGCCTGAGCATGGAGTCGGGCAGGCTGTAGCGGTAGGCGTAACCCGCCGGGTCGACGATGCCGTCGAGTATCTTCTTTATCTCGTCGGGGTCGTTGGAGTCGATGATGGAGGCCCAGGCGGTCAGGATGTGGCTGCCCTGGTCGCGGACCCCGTCCACCGGGCCGTAGCAGCCGGTGCAGGGCATATTGGCCTGCGGGCAGGGTGCGCCGCAGCCGCCGCGCGTGGCCATCCCGCAGCAGAGCAGTCCCTGCTCGAGCAGGCATTCATCCGGCGCCGGGACAATCTCGTAGGGCCTGTGGAAGGCCTTGATCTTCTTTTCATGCTTGATGCGAGGACAGTCGTTGCAGACCGCGGTTCCCGGCGGCGAGATGACAGAGCCTTTGGGTGGCAGTTTGCCGTCGATCAGCGCTTCCAGCGCCATCCAGGTGGTGCTTTCTTCGGGCGGGCAGCCGGGCACGAAGTAGTCCACCTCAACCGTCTGCGCCAGTGTTTTGACCGTGTTATAGAATTCGGGCAATTCCAGTTCGCCTTCGGGGACTTTTACACTGGCCTGCGGCAGGGTCTTATCGGCATTGTCGCTGGAGGCGGTATCGATATAGGTGTTATCCAATATGGATTCAGCGGTGAAGAAATTGGCCAGTCCCGGTATGCAGCCCTCGTAGGCGCAGGAGCCGTAGGCGATTAATATCTTTGATTTCCGGCGCAGCAATTTGGCCATGTGCTCGTTCTCGGAATTGCGTATGGCCCCGTTGAAAAGGCAGGCGTCGATACTATTATCGGCCATATTCTCGACGTCGGCATATTTGGTATCGATGGCCACCGGCCAGAAGACGATATCGGCGGCCCCGGCCAGCTTGAGTATTTTGTCGCCGATGGCCAGCGTGGCTATCTCGCAGCCGCCGCAGGAGGATGCCCAGTAGAGCGCGACCTGCAGCTTAGGCAACCCTGGACTCCTCTTTGGGTTTGAATGGGCCCAGGGCGCGCACCTTTTCGGTGATGTCGTTGACAACGTGGGAGAAGCGGTCGCCCTCGGAGGCCGAGACCCAGTCCAGGCGGAACCTGTCCTCCCCGATGCCGAGCTGGATGAGCGTGCGCCTGAGCAGTTCCATGCGGCGCAGGGCCTTGTAGTTGCCCTCGGAGTAGTGGCAGTCGCCCGGGTGGCAACCCAGCACCAGAACCCCGTCGGTGCCCAGTTCGAAAGCCCTCAGGACGAAGGCCGGCTCGACGCGTCCGCTGCACATCACGCGGATGGCGCGCACGTTGGCGGCGCACTTGATCCTGGAAGTGCCTGCCAGGTCGGCCCCGCGATAGGAGCACCAGTTGCACAGAAACGCTACGATTTTCGGTTCGAAGTCTGTCATATCAGTATAAATAGGGCCGTAAAGGCCAACAGGCCTCAATTATTAAACTATTAATGCGTTAAAATGTCAAAACTCAGGCTAACGACTGGCTGCGGGGTCCGTTGTCGGTACTGCGCGCGGCGGGCCTCTTGAGGCGCTCGCGGTGCAGCAGGGAGGTCTGGTCCATCTCAAAGGCCTGCTTGACCATGGCTTCCAGTCCCGCGCAGTTCTTCTTGATCAGCTTGTTATCCAGGGAATAGAACACCAGCGGCCCGTCGCGGCGCGCCTTGAGCAGCCCGGCGTCGTTCAGTATTCCCAGGTTGCGGGAGGCGCGCGTCTGGCTGATGCGCATGGCCTGCTTTATCTCGAGCACGCAGGCCTCCCTTTCCATCAATAAATACATAAGCCTCAGCCTCGTCTCGTCCCCTAAAGCCTTGAAAATTTTCAGCAGGTCACGCATTTTCACCCTCGCATACTTATGCGCACATGAGCATAAGTAGTAAACTTGTATGATATATTACAACACCCGGGGAAATGTTGTCAAAGGCGTGATTATACTGGATATCCCCCGTATTTGCGCGCGGCCCTGACCATGGCCACGTAGTTTTCAGCTTTGCAGGACGGGTGAATGGTATTGGATGAGCTGAGTATATAGCCCCCTCCGGGGGCGGCTATGGCAATGGTGTCCCTGACGGCTTTTTCGACTTCTGCAGTTGTGCCGGTGGGCAGCAGGTGAGTGCAGTCGATATTGCCCATGATGCATATGCGCCTGCCGTATTTAGCCTTGGCCTGGCCGATATCCATGCACTGCGGCTGGATGGGATGGATGCCGTCGAATCCGGCCTCTACCATGTGGTCCATGATCGGCCACATCACGCCGTCCGAGTGCTTGATGACTTTCATCCCGTGGCGGTGGATGTGCTTGACGATCTCCGCGTGGTAGGGGAAGATGTACTCTTCGTAGTGCCGGGGGGACATTAAAGTGGACTGGTTGTAAGCGAGGTCGCTGGATAAAGCGATGGCGTCGGCGCCCAGGCCTGCCCCCATATCGATTATCTCCAGGATGTAATCTGTGGTGATGCGTGCCAGGTCTTTAACAAACTGCGGGTCCTCCTTGTAGTAATAGAACAGGTTCTCCATCCCGCCCATCATCGACCAGCTTTCCCGGAAGGGGCCTACCACGAACAGCACCTGTGCGACACTTTTGCCCAGGCTGCCGGCGGAGGCCATCAGCATCAGGAACTCGTTTTCCTGCGGGTGCACTATCTTCAGGCGTTTCAGGTCGGCGGGTCCCGAAACCGGCCCTTTGACGGTGACGGCGTCGCCAACCCGGTCCACGTGGGATACCCTGCCCCAGTCAT
Source organism: Dehalococcoidia bacterium (assembly GCA_041300305.1). GTDB lineage: Bacteria > Chloroflexota > Dehalococcoidia > GIF9 > UBA5629 > CAIMUM01. The sequence goes on from JBFYUA010000202.1 coordinate 17,625, forward strand.
CTTCAATGTGGTTGAGGTCGATGAGCTTGCGGTTGAAGAGATGAATGGAGGTCAGCCCGTCCAGGTCAAGTTCGCGGACGATCTTATACAGCAGTTCCAGCAGCTTTAACTTTTCCTCCATGGTCATCTCGTGGGCCAGCTTGACCGGCGGGACATCGTCCGTAAACAGCCTGCCGATGTTAATAATGGATTCTTCGTTGAAGGCCAGTTCCCATACCGGCACGCGGTCCGGCTGGCCGAGTGACAGCGCCGTCAGCATCCTTTCTCTGCCTGTCATATTCATAATCCGCTTCCTTGTTTATTTTCTGTTCGGGTCTGTTTGCAGTAAATTATTCTACCTGGCTTCAAAGACTATATCCATTTTCTCTACGCTTTCAGCGTCTCTTTCATAGAAAAATGATCCTATGAAAAAGAGCACCGCTGCCAGCAGGAGGGTGGCCGGGAGAAACAACAGCGCTTTATCCAGGCCGTAGGTATCCGAGAGGGCGCCCACTACCAGCGGCCCGAGTGCGCTGCCAAGCAGATGCTGAAAGACTACATTAATGCTCAATGATGTGGACCTGAGACCGGGGTGAACGACATCCTGTGTTACCGCTATGGCGCCTGGTGAAAACATGATGATGAATAACCCCATACCGAGGAGGAAACCGTATTGCAGGCTGCCGTGGAATAAAAATGCCGTAAACAACAGGGACGCTGTTATTATGCAGGTGAGAGCGGGGAAGAGCATGCGTGAGTTCACCCTCTTTTTATGAAACTGGTCGGTGAGGAAACCGCCGAGAGGCCCGCCTACAATGGCCAGGACCATGATAATACTGGCCATCAACCCCGAGCGCTCGATAGCCATCCCTTCAAACCTCTGGAAATAGGTGGGCAGCCAGGTGGTCAGGGCTACGATCGTGAAGGTACACGCTGCGAATGCCAGGTTATTCAATACGAGTGATTTGCTGCGAAACAGCTCCCTGATAACCTCCCGCTTGCTCATCTTCGCTTTGGATGTATTCCCTGCCGCGGGAACGGATTTCACCAGGTCAACCGTCTTGTAATCCTTAACCCAGAAAAACATGATGGCAAGTATAAAACCTGGCAGGGCCACTAGACCCAGCGCGTTCCTCCAGCCCAGGTGGACAGCTATGATTCCGCCCAATACTATGCCCAGCGCCTGGCCGAGCGGGATGGCGGAATACCAGAACCCAATTACCCTGGCACGTTTCTCCGGCTTGAAAATGGCGGACAGGAGGGCCGTGCCGCCCGCCGAATATCCAGCTTCACCTGCACCGATAATGAACCTGGTTGTGAATAGCTGCACGAAGTCCCTGGTAAAGGCGCCGGCTGCCGTGCCAAGGCTCCAGATGACGGCCATCAGGCCGATGGTTTTCTTCCTGCTCCAGCGGTCGATAAGCGCCCCGGCAGGCAGGGTTAACACCAGGATAGCCCAGAAAACAGCGGATACCATCATGCCGCATTGGGCATCCGTTAGTCCCCAGTCACTTTTCAGGAACGGGAAGAGGGCGACGATGACAAACCTGTCTATATAGTCGAATACCAGCAGGAGATACAGGAGCGTGGTAGTATAGATGGTGTTCCACCTGGAGTAAGCAGGTCCCTCCGCCGTTGTTTCTTTCATGCTAACCCTCACTTCAAGATTTAGAATGCTGACTTTTCAGCCAAACCCGTTCTGTCCGTTTTTCCCTGTGGGTTGCTCAAATTAACACAAGATAAAATATATGTCAATGCCGTTTACGTACCACAGGCGCCTGTGGAAAAAGTCGGTGGTTTAGTGTTAAAATGTTTGCTGTCCTTGTCGGACGGTTCCTGTTTCGGCGCGGCAGCGTAGCTCAGTGGTAGAGCAGGGGACTCATAAGCCCTTGGTCACTAGTTCAAATCTAGTCGCTGCCACCAAACCTTCCCCCCGACGTCATCGCGGGCCGAAGGCGAAGCAATCTGTTTCTTTCAAACAATCGGGGATGGGGTCGGGTATGGTTCAAATCCTGCGTGCCCCAGCAAGAAGCTAAAACAGTACCCAATCTGGACAGACCCCGAACTTTCTTGACTATTGAAACTCTCTTGCTCTTGACTATATGTACAGGAAGATGTACGCTTATAATCGGACTATTAATGGCCCACCAAGTTGATATTACCCCTGCTGCATTAGAGGCGCTTGAGGCTGTCGCTGACCGGCGAACTCGCAGTGCTATTGTGAGGCGCATCGATGCCGTGGCGGAAGAGCCCAAAAAGCCAGGTAAGCCACTTCGAGGTTGGCTGACAGGATTTATGAGTCTACGGACTGCCGGACAACGATATAGAGTGATATACAAGATTGATGAGGGGCAGAAACGAATATTGGTATACCTGGTAGGCATACGCAAAGAAGGAAACCGCCGGGACGTATATGCACTGGCTGAGCGCCTTGTAAAGCGGGGGTTAATATAGGGAGCTGGAAAAGATATGATCAGAGAAACTAGAGAACTTACAATGGTAAACGCACGGCGGGAGTTGACAAAACTTCCAGAGCAACTGGAAACTAACCCGGCCACCGTGGCAGTGACTCGAAGGGGAAAACCGGTTCTGGCCGTCATTACCTGGGAAGACTACCTATCCATCGTAGAAACTTTGGAGATACTCAGCGACAATGATGCCGTTGAGCAACTACGGCGCAGCATAAAAGAGGTTACAGAGGGAAAGCAAATTCCGTGGATAAAGGCCAAAACCCGGCTTGGCACATTGATGTGAACTGTATTTTGTATTCGGACGAGACTCGCCATATTTATGCCACAATTCGGACACTTCGTAGGATCAGGCGGTATGGTACGGCCGCATTCGAAACATTTGAGGTCTGTCATTTTATTCTCCTATGAGTAATTGCTGGAGCGCCGGAATAGACCCTTTACTCTTAAACAGGAGTTCGGGAACTGTCCATAATACACCGGCAAGTAAGCAGAGGAACAGGTGTCCACGAAGTCGCATTGATCGATAATCAAAGCTACAGTTTTAACATGACAGGAAGGTGTAGAAATGTGTGAATTTTGTCATAAGCACGGTGAAGGGGAAAAATGGTATCTGCAGGTTAAAAACTACTCTGAGGATTTGCTCAGCGACCTGCGCCGCCGCAAATTCATGGGAGATTTCTTTCTGCATCCCGAAAAATTGCTGGAGGCGGAGAAGGATATCGAACTGCTGAACCGGCTCCCGTCCTTCATAAGAGCTGTGATTACACCGTTTGCGGTAGGCAGGCAGAAGCTGGAACACTATGGGCAGGTTTTGCCGATAGAAGATATTGAACGTATTATGAGTTTTACGAATTCAGTTACCCGTTTGCCCTGCATATGTCGTCAGGTTACTGTGGGGACCGAACAGCGATATTGCTATGGTTTTAGCATGGTGCCGCATGAGGACGCTCAAATTGGCCGGATAATACGTTCAATTGGAGCGGAGTATCTGACTGGTCCCAATACGTCCGGGCTTGAGTCATTATCCAAAGAAGAAACGCTTAAGAATTTCAGGGACCTGGAGAAAAAAGGCTGCTGTCATTCGGTGTGGACTTTTGTAACACCATTTATAGGCGGCGTGTGCAATTGTGACCGCTCTGACTGTATGGCTATGAAAGCAACCATAGCATTGAATTTTCCCGTGATGTTCCGTGCTGAATATGTAGCACAGGTCAATCCTGATTTATGCAACGGGTGCCGTCAGTGCATGCGTGTTTGCCAGTTTGGAGCTATGGGTTACAGCCTGGCTCATAATAAAATTATCATCGACCCGAAACGGTGTTTCGGATGCGGGATTTGCCGGGCAAGTTGTACTAGGGATGCTATAGCACTGACTGACCGCTCTGCAGTAGCTGTGGCCGCCAGATTATGGTGATTTTCTGATACGGCGGAGATCTCAGGTCACCCTCTTATATACGGTGAAAGTATGCATTGATATCATTGCGTTGGTAACCGTATGGTTATTTAACGCAGATATGAAGCCAATGCTATTTAGCAACACGCTCTTGATCAGATGCCAGATCGTGGCGCTACCAAAGAAGAGTTTGTAGCTGCCATGCGCAGCGGTGAACTATCGCCAGCCAAAGGTAAGCGGTTATCATTCCGTAAGAATTTCCGTTTCAACGGGGAATGGAAAGGCAGGAAATATGCAATCAAGCAGGTTATGTCCATTGTTATCGAAGAATCTGAAAAAATAATAGTTGTCACCGTTTATGTCTTTTATTTCGGAGGCACAGAATGAAAATTAAATACGACCCACAGGTCGATGCACTTTATATCTCATTTAAGGAGGGGCCTTCACAGGTTACCACTCTGCATTTCAGTGAAGATGTAGCCATCGATTTAGGCCCGCGTGAAGAGATAGTAGGCACTGAGATTCTTGGCGCCTCTGATCATCTTGCCCTCGAACGACTCGACCCGAAGGTCCTGCTTGAAAACCTCAGACCCGCCTGAGTAATACCCCCTTACCCACCCATTCCCATCAGAATCAGTCATTTTATCCTCCTGTAAGCAATTGCTGGAGAGCCGGGATCAGTCTTTTACTTTCGAACAAGAGTTTGAGGATTATCCGGCATCGCCCACCATCCAAAACGCTGGGGCTAAAACAGTACCTCCTCAGGATAGATTCCGGACTTTCTTGTCTACCGGCTATTATCGCGAGGGGGCAATCGCAGATCAGTAATTGACCCGCATGCTTCTGTAAATTGACGTGGGTGAGGGTATCTGTTATTGTATGCGCACTATGGTGCGCTGTGTTGGCGGTTGCTACAAGACTTTATCGCGCATCTGTTCATTCCCCCGGCGCCGTGAAAGGGGTTTTATCTCACAAAAACTTGGAATCCCACTAATAATGCAATGATATTAAGGAACTTTAAGAAAACACCGCGCCAGTTTCAGATAACGTCGAGGTCATTTATGTTATAATGCGCTTTTGCAGTCGAAGAACACGGCCGGGGCAACCTGGATATAAGAGGATAGTTGGGGATATTAGGCTGTTAGAGTTAAATTAAGCTTCATATAATTGAGATTTTTCAGGGAGGACCCCGGCATATGTACAAAGTCAAAACGCTCTTCATTAAGGCCCTGCATACCGTACTGGTGGTGGTTATCGCCGGCGGCGGATTCTTCGCCGGTCCGCCACAGCCGGCCCGGGCGGACGACCAGGCCAACCCTTTTGTAAGCCTCAACTCGCCCATCAGTTTGGGAGGGCGGGCTGGAACATCCTTCAGCCCCAATGCCGCTTACATGGCGGTCGCCGGCAGCCCGGCAAAGGTTTTCAAGAGGAACTGCGGGGCCACCTACTCGGAGGTCGCCTCTCTGGGGGGCTTCTATAATAATTACAGCTGGGACGCGTCCTTCAGCCCGGACGGCACATACCTGGCGCTGGCCCTGAAAACCAACGGCATGTGTGTCTACAAGAGGAGCGGGGACTCCTTCTCACTACTTCCCGCTCCCGATGACATGCCTCTCGGCGCCTTTACCTACGCAGCCTGGAGCCCCGACGGCACTTACCTGGCCTTGACCTGCAACGACAGCCCCAAAATCATCTTGTACAAGCGCAGCGGCGATACCTTTACCCGGCTCAGCTTTACCGCCTGGACAGGGATAGGGGCTTACAGTATATAGAGCCCGTCTTTCAGCCCCGACGGCACACAGCTTGCAATGGGCCTTTCACAGAGTCCCTATATCGCCATCTACAGCAGGAGCGGCGACAC
>JBFYUA010000212.1:0-14473 GCA_041300305.1 Dehalococcoidia bacterium
ACCAGGAACTCCATTTTCCTTATCCCGCCGCATAACTCAAGGTAATCAGGGAAATCGTTAACGCCGAAAATATACTTTTCGGCGTATGCCTGGACGCCTTCATCTGTTTTCGATAGCGACATCCATTCAGCTATGTGTTCTTCGTCGAAAAAGTACTTGCCGTGCAGTTCGCAGGGATGCGACCCGTAGGGTTGCTCGACCACGCCGTCAACCACATAAAAAGGTATGGCCGTGCGCCACGGTTCAGTCCTGATGATCTCGCCGTCAATAATCTCTTCCGTCGTAATGATGAGTTTGCGGGCGCAGCGCGCCAGTTCAAAATCCTCAACCATGATGCCGTCTATCTGGCAATTTCCGTAGATATCACAGCGGTGCACGTGGATAAATGCGACGTCCGGGTAGGCCGCCGGAATCAGGTTGATAGGTTTGCCGCTGAAGGGGTCGGTGACAACCTTGCAGGAGCTGTATTTGCCGGTATCGGTGCCGAGCAGGTTGCGGCTGGGGATAAAGGGGAGGCCCATCATCCCTGCCAGGAACCGCCACTGGTAACCGGCATTGCTGATTTCCCCTATCACCTTGCATCTGCCCGATTCCACCATCCGCCGGCTGGCAGGAGAGAGACCCCTGACCTCGTGACCGAAGCTGTAAGCCACCTCGACCCTGTTGACGCACCCGTTGCCAACCAGGAGATCCAGGTCGTGCACTGCCGTCTTGCCCGCCATGGTCAGGTTGCGTTTGCGCTGGCGTATGATCTCATAAATAATATTCATGGAAACACGGATGTGGCCAAAGCCGCCGCTGGCGATAAAATCGCCATCTTTAACAAAGTTTGCCACGGCCTCCTTGGCCGTCATGGTTTTATCCTTGAGCGCGCGGGACTTATTGTGCAGGATGAACTCACGGTTCTCATCCGGGTCGTGCCAGCCGACCAGTTCACCCAGTCCTTCATGTAAAACTTCCATCTGACCCTCCTTTATTCCTTGAGATGTAAGACAACCTGAGCAGGTATAGCCGGGACGGCCATTACCTGCCAGGTTGTCACCTGTATCTAAGCTAAGTTACGGTTATTTTATACCGAGTATCTTCCGGGCCTCGGCGGGAGTTGCCGGTTCCCTTCCCAGGGATGCGGCGATCTTGACCGCCAGTTCCACCTGCTCGTAGCTGCCCTTGGCCAGTTCGCCATCAGGCATCCTGGTGTTATCTTCGAGTCCCACCCTCATGTGGCCTCCCATCATGCATGACAGCATAATGGCAGGTACCTGCTCGGTGCCCACGCCGCAGGTGGTGAAGTTTGAATCAGGTGGCAGCGCATTCACCAGTGTGACGAATGCGTCGGGCCTGAATTTCTGGCCGCCGGCCACACCCCAGACAAAGTTGAAGTTGTAGGGCTTGCGGAAGAAGCCTTGCTTGGCTATCAGCAGCCAGTTGTCGAGGCCGCCGATATCGTACAGCTCAGCTTCCGGCCTGCAGCCCATCTCCTCCATAGTTTTGCCGAAATCCTGCAGCATGCCGAAGGAGTTTACGAAAACATTATCGATCAATACCAGCCCGGTCTTACGGTCCACCACGCTGAAATTCATGGTGTTGGTGTTAAGCGAAGCGCTCTCCGGCCTGATGGCCTTGATGGACCGTATCCTGGCTTCCATGTTGAGCTTTATCAGGTTGTTTATCAGGTTTACACAGTCCGACTCCGGGAATGGCCCAACCTGGCTGGGATACCCGACCGAAGATGTGACCTGGATGATGAGGTCCGGCGTGCGCTGCTTTATGGCGTCGTAAATCGCTTTTACCTTGTCTACTTCCGACGTGTGCAGGCCGCCGATGGATTCGTCCCGGCCATGGATGTGAACCATGCTGGCGCCGGCCTTGTAGGCTTTGTCGGCCTCGTCGGCATATTCCTTGGGCGAATATGGGGTTGCCGGGTTGTTGGACTTGAATGTCGCCGACCCTGCCAGTGCCGCTGTGATAATAACTTTGTCTTCCATACTTACCTCCTCAAAATAATTGTTGCTGCTATGCAGGCTGGAAATATTCGATATCAAGGATATTGGCGTCGCGTTTCGCTTTGAAAACCGGCTCCAGTTTCATACCGGGCTTAATATCTTTGAAATCGACCCCGCCGATGAAATGTGTTATCGCCGTATCAGCGCCGTCCAGCTTGATTACTCCGATAGCGTAAGGCGGTTTCAGAGCCTGTACCGCTGATTCGTAGTGCACTATGGTGAATGTTTCCAGTTTACCTTTTCCGCTTAGCTCGACCAACTCTTCCACTTTGCTGAAGCATTTCGGGCACACCGACCTGGGCGGGAAGTTGACCATCTGGCATTTCGGGCATTTGGCGCCGCTCAATACTTTGCCGTCCCTTAATTTGATAAAGAACTTGCTGGCCATCGAGCCAACGGAATACTTATAAGGCATTATGACGTAGCCTTCAAACAGGACCGGCTCTTTTTTTACTGCTTCCATAGTTTTTACCTTCCTATCTCTTCATTCTTACTCGGTTATGGTCTTGAAATGGACTATGTCATAGATATTGCCCTTGCGCTCTGCTTTGGGCTTAAGGACCGCTTCCACCCGCATTAAGGGCTTGATCTTTTCAGGGTCAGTTTCCTCGAGTTGATGCTGCAGTATGACCTGAGCGCCGTCCAGCAGCACGATGCCCACTGCGAAGGGGATCTTCAGCATCTCGCCGGTTGTCGGCAGCAGGAACGACTGCTCTGCCATGAAGAAGGTCACTACATACCCCTTGGGGCCGACCGGTATCCATTTGTCCCTCTCGGTGCATCTGGTATGGTCCCTGGTGCAGACGGATTTAGGCAGGCAAAAGGCCCTGCCGCAGGTCGGACATTGGTTGGCATAGATGATGCCGTTTTCCTTGAGTTCCCTGAAAAATTCACCATTCGCCTCCCCTGTCCGCCACTTGTAAGGGATCTTCATGGTCATATTCAGGTAAATTAATTCTTCTTGCGTTCTCTGTTTCATATCAATAATCCCTCCAAGTTAATCCATGGTCTTGCTTAAAAGCAGCAGGTCGGACCAGTATGAACCGCCGAAGCCGCTGGCCAGGGCCTGTTTGACCTCGCGGGTTACCTGGTGTTCGCCTGCGTCACCCCTGACCTGCAGGGCGGCCTCGCCCACCCTAAGCAAAGCCGAATCGCCGATGGAGTTGGTGCAAAGGACCCCGCCCGATGGACTGACCGGGTATTCCCCTTCCAGCTTCAGTGCTCCTTTCTCAACGAGCTTCCATCCTTCGCTGGGTTCACAGATGAGGAAGTCTTCCATCCACATTGGGATGGCAAAGGCGAAGGGATCGTACATCTCGAAGACCTGTGTTTCCTGCATGGGTTTGGTGATATGGTTGCGCTTGAAAAGCTTGGCCCCGGCCTCCATGTGTGACGTCCAGCGCTTCTCGCCGATGCCGAACTGCGCGCCGCCGTATTCCACGTGCACCGTTACATGGTCCTTCATCCAGACCGGCTTCTTGCATATCTTCTTGGCCTTGCTCTCGCTGGCCAGTATCAGCGCGGTTGCTCCCAGGCTGGTGGGGCAGCACATCAACAGGTTCAACGGGTACATCACCATCCTGGCGCTCATAACATCTTCCACGCTGTACCTTTCACGCATGTGGGCGTTGGGGTTCCTGGCAGCGTTCTCCGACGCGTTGGACCGTACCATGGCGGCGTGTTCCAATTTGCAGCCGCTCCTCTGCATATAGGCTACCGATACTGTCGCCAGCCCGCCGATCGCCCCTACGAGAAACGGACGGTCCACCGCCGGGTCAGTGATAGTTGATATGGCAGGGGTAGCAGGTCCCTCGTCATGCTTCTCCCAACCGATAACCATGACGAGATCGAACAGGCCTGACGCGATGTGATACCATCCCTGGATGGCCATCATCGATCCGACCGTGCCTCCCGTATTCATCTTAAATCCGGGCTTCCCGGCTGCCCCGCTGTAGAGGTTCAACATGGCGTCATTCAGGTGGTGGCCCTCGAAGAGGTCCATATTGCCCGACATCACTGACTCCATGTCATTAATATTCAGGTCGGCGTCAGCCAGGGCCTTGGTCACGGCGTCGTAGATAAGCTCGCCGTCATTTACATAGGGTCTTCGGCCACTGTGCGTGGTCTGGCCGATTCCAACAATTGCAACCCTGTTTGCCATTCTATTTACCTCCCTTTTCGAGAACGAGTACGCAGTGCATCTGGCCGCACAGGCCGCCGCACCCGTGGGCAACGGCGCGCTTGGCGCCCTGCACCTGGTGCTCACCTGCCTTGCCCTGCAATTGCCAGACCGCTTCGGCCACCCTGGTCATGCCTGCCACCGTCACAGGTATGCCTGAAAGAAGGCCGCCCGACGGGTTGACCGGCAATTCACCCTTGAGTTGCGTCTTGCCGCTGTCAATCAATTTACCGCCCTCGCCCCGTCCGCACAGGCCCAGGCCCTCGGTCCACAACAGCTCCTGGGGCGCGTAGTATTCAGAAAGCTCAACCAGGTCCAGTTCCTTGGCGGCGTTGCCTATGCCTGCCATCTTATAAGCCTTGTTGGCTGCCTTGATAAGGGCATCACATTCCGCGAGGTCCCTGTCACCGGGATGGTGATGCTCATAATAATTCCCGGCCCCGGTTATCCACACGGGGTTGGGCGTCAATTTTTTAGCGACTTCTTCGTTTGCCAGTATCATGGCGCAGGCGCCGTCGGAAACCGGTTTCCTCTGCAGTTCCGTAATGGGGTCAGCCAGCATCTTCGACTTGAGCACCTGCTCAACTGTGAGGTCCATGGCTTCCTGCGCATATTTGTTCTTGCGTGCGTTGCCCTTGTTCTTAACCACCACTTTGGCGAACTGTTCAAGAGTCAGCTTGTACCTGTCCATGTAGCGCCTGGCCTGCATCGCTGCCCCCATCGTATAATCAAGACCCAGCATGCGGTGGAAGATATGGTCGATAGACCAGTTCTCTATCATGGCGCCGTCAGTAATCGATTCCTCGCAGTGGCTTACCACCAGTACCAGCTTGTTATCTCCCGAAAGAATGTGCATGGCGCCATAAAGCACTGCGTAGGCGCCATCTCCCGCCACCTTGGACTCATCCTTCAGGTGTGAGCAGGTGGCATCGGGTATGGGCATCGAGGAGATCGTCCTCCCGTCCCAGTGGTCCTGGGAACAGCTTATGACTGCCTCGACATCATCCTTGAGGTTGATGCCGGCGGCTTCGACGACCTTGTCCGTGACCTCCACCACGAGGTCCATCAGGTGGTCGTAGGGTTTGGCGGCTTCGAACCTGGTCATCGAAGCTGCCACTATTCCAACTCTGCCAGCCATTGTTGTACGCCTCCTTATAATATTTGATTCTCTAATACAGCCGGGTTTCAGGATTTATTGAGCCTTCGGCCTTTTAGCAACCGCCACCTTGGTTACCAGTACTGCCACATCTTCGTCCCGTTGGTTCTTGATGTGCCATTGGTTGGCAACAACGCCCAGATCGCCTTTATCCTGGACCTCGGTTACCTCGGTTACCAGGTGGATCGTGTCGCCCAGCCTGGTGGGACCGATAAACCTTACCTTGTCCATGCCGTAGAAAGCTATCAAGGCTACATCGTAAGGTGTAACAAAACCGGAGGCTATCGAAAGCACCAGGAATCCGTGAGCAATGCGCCCGCCGAAGACGCTTTTCTTGGCGATTTCCTCGTTGACATGGAGGCCGTACCAATCGCCGCTAAGCGCAGCGAACATGGTGATATCAGCTTCGGTAACAGTTCGTCCCCTCGTGACAATTTTCTGCCCGACCTGGAAATCCTCAAAATATATCATGGCGCTCCTTACCGCTCAGCAATTTTCGCCTATTTTATAACAATTTTGCAGTCATGTAAATAACCTATTTTGTAAAATTACTGAAAATTTATTTACGTGTATCTCATACCTATTTAAATGTGTTGATTGATTGTTTAATTAATCTTGATTACCTTTTTTTATTTTGGTAAAATGGCCGGAATACGAGCGGGTGTTTTGACCGCCATTAAACGGCCTGTTAAGCCCGGGCACGTTGAGTTCAGGAGGTTGCAGCCATGGATTTTAAATTCAATACAGAAGAAGAGGCATTCCGCCAGGAGGTCAAGGACTGGTTAAAGCAGGCGATACCGCCACGCTGGCGGGAGCTGCCGACAGGGTTCTGGCAGGAAACGGAGGAGTCATGGAACATCTCCCGCCAGTTCCAGAAGGCCCTTGGTTCCAAGGGTTGGCTGGCGTCGGCCTACCCGGTGGAATATGGCGGTGCCGGGTTGGGACATATCAAGCGTCTCATCCTGGCGGAAGAGCTTACCTATCACGATGCCCCGGTGGGGATTGAGACTGAGATAACGGTCAACTGGGTGGGCATGGCCCTTCAGCATTTTGGCAGCGAACAGCAGAAAAAAGATTACCTCAACCGTATAGCGAAGGGTGATATAGTATTTTGCCTCGGTTACAGCGAACCCAATGCAGGGTCTGACCTGGCCTCATTGCAGACGCGGGCAGTGGAGAAAGGCGATAATTATATAATCAACGGGCAGAAGATTTGGTGCAGCTACGCGCATTTTGCTGATTATTGCTGGCTGGGTGCGGTCACCGATGCCGATCTCCCCAAGCACCGCAACATGAGCATGTTCGTGGTCGATATGAAAAACCCGGGCATTACGATACGCCCGCTGATAAACGCTATCGGTTGCCACTCTTTCAATGAAGTGTTTTTTGATGAAGTGCAGACCCCGGCCGGCAGCCTGGTAGGCGTGAAGAACAACGGCTGGTTTCAGCTCGCCATGGCGCTGGACTTCGAGCGCTCCGGTGTCCAGACCGCAGCATGGAACAAGCTGCTGCTGGACCACATGATCAGGTATGCCAAGGCCAATAAAAGAAACGGCAAACTGATATCGGAGGACCCTATCCTGCGCAATCTGATTGCTGAGATGGCCATTGAGATCGAGGTAGCGCGTATGCTCTGTTACCGCATCGCCTGGATTTACAGCAAGGGAGGGCATTCCAATTACGAGTCCTCGCAGGCCATGATCTTTGGCAGCGAATTGTTGCGCAGGATCTCTGACGCCGGCATGCGGGTGATGGGCCAGTACGGCCAATTGGCCTACGGCTCTCAAAGGGCGGTGGAGATGGCTGCCATGTGCAGGAGCTACATAGCTTCGCTGTCGATAGGCGTGGGAGGCGGCACAAATGAGATACAGCGCAACATCATCGCCATGCGCGGACTCGGGTTGCCGCGTAAATAGCTTAAGCACGTGGTATAAGTAACGTAGCGAAGATATAATCATGGACTTCCGTTTTAACGAAGCTGAAAAAAAATTCAGGGCCGAGGTTGAAGACTTTATCCTTGAGGAAATGCTGCCGGGCTATGCCGATAAGGACCTTTACTGGCCGGGCGGTTACGGGGCCATAGGCGAGTTCGAGGCACGCGACCCGGCGGTTGAGAAGTTGCGGGAAAAAATGGGTGAGCGGGGATGGTTGACCATGGCCTGGCCAAGGGAATATGGTGGCGGCGGGCGTTCTTTCGTGGAGCAAGCGATATTTTTTGAATTGCTCAGCTACTATGGTATGCCCGGTATGGACGTCTCCACGCTGATATCAGGCCCCACTATTTTGCGTTTCGGAAGCGAGGAACTCAAAAGCGAGTGGATACCAAGGATCGTCAAAGGGAACCTGAAATTCTGGCTGGCTTATAGCGAACCTGATGCCGGTTCTGACCTTGCGGCCATACGGGCCAGGGCGGATATAGACGGTGATGACCTGATAGTCAACGGCCAGAAGATCTGGGGAAGCGGGGCACATGTAGCCGATTGCGGCTGGATGGTGGCCAAAACGGATATGTCCGCTCCCCCATACAAGGGCACCAGTTTATTTATCGTGGATAATAAGAGCCCGGGCATTACCATGAGGCCGATAGTAAATATTAATGGGTTCCACTCGTTTAACGAAGTTTTTTTTGATAACGTGAGGGTGCCGAAAAAGAATATAGTCGGCGATATGAATATGGGTTTCTATTACCTTATGGTGGCGCTGGACTTCGAGAGGCTGGTCATCTCTATGGGAGGTTTCCGGCGCAGGTTCGAGGACCTGTTGAATTATACGCGCAGTACCAGGCGGAACGGCAAATTGCTGAGCGAAGACGCCCGGGTCAGGGCTAAGCTTGCCCAGCTTGCAACTGAGATAGAAATCGCCTTTTTGCTTTACTATAAAACTGCCTGGATGATGGATAACAACCTTTTCCCCAATATTGAGGCGTCTGAAATCAAACTGATGACCACGCTGCTCAGCAGGAAACTGGCGGATGCCGGCATGGAGATTATGGGGCAGCAGGCACAGTTATGGCCGGGTTCCCGCCATGCCCCACTTTCGGGAAGGTTTGCTGTCGGCTATCTTGATTCAATCTCGGCGGTGATCGGCGCCGGGACATCGGAAATTCAGCGCAATATCCTGGCCCAGCGCGGCCTGGGATTGAAAAGAAAATAGTTCCTTAGTGAGAAATAATAGTTGATATCGGGAGGGAAAATTATGGACCTGGGTTTGAACGAAGAACAAGAGATGTTGAAGAAATCGGCAAAGGAGTTTTTAAGCAAGGAATGCCCCAAAAAGCTGGTCCGGGAATTGGATGAAAGCGATACAGGCCTGTCCAGGGACCTGTGGAAGAAGATGGCTGGATTGGGCTGGATGGGGCTGCCCTTCCCGGAGAAATTTGGGGGGAACGGGGGTACCCTGCTTGATCTGATCGTTCTCCTTGATGAGATGGGTTACAACATTGTACCCGGCCCGTTTTTTGCCACGGTGGTTTTAGCCGGATTCACACTCCTTGAGGCCGGCTCCGAGGAACAGAAGCAAACCTATCTGGCCAGGATATGCAGCGGTGAGATGATTATGACACTTGCCCTGACGGAATTAGACGGAACCTACCTGCCGGAATCCGTCGAAACGGTGGCTGAGGCCAAAGGGGACAAGTATGTATTGAAGGGTACCAAGCTCTTCGTACCGGATGCCAATGTCGCCGATTTCCTGCTGGTCGCGGCGCGCACAAAAAGCGGACCTGACCCGGCGGATGGCATAAGCATTTTCATAGTTGACGTGAAAAGCCCGGGCGTAAAGGTGACCCCGCTCAAAACACTGGGCAGGGACAAACTCTGCGAGGTTGTTTTCGATAATGTCACGGTCGCGTCGAAGGACCTGGTGGGCAAGTTAAATGGCGGTTGGCCGGTCATAAAGTCTATTCTGAGGAAAGCTGCGGTAGCCAAGTGCGCCGAGATGGTGGGCGGCGCCCAGGCCTCGCTGGATATGGCTGTTAGCTATGCCAAGGAAAGAGTCCAGTTCGGCCGTCCCATCGGTGCCTTCCAGGCCATCCAGCACTATTGCGCCAACATGGTAACGGACGTTGACGGGTCACGCTTCATCACCTATAAAGCCGCCTGGACGGAAAGTGAAGGCCTTCCCTCGGATATGGAAGTTTCTATGGCCAAGGCCTGGACCAGCGAGGCGTATAAACGGGTTGCTGTGCTGGCGCACCAGATATTCGGCGCCATTGGTTTTACTATGGACCACGATATGCACCTGTATTTCAGGCGGGCCAAAGCCGGGGAATTGGCCTATGGTGACGCCGATTTTCACCGGGAGATCGTGGCCGCAAAATTGGGACTGTAGGCCGTTTGCCAGGGTAATTGAATTGTCGCAATATAAGCAAACCCCGGCGGGGTTAGACTATATCTTCCATCCGCGGTCAACTGCCGTGGTCGGCACCGTTCCCGATTCGCAGCACAGGTTCAAATTAGGCAACCAGTTCATCAGTATACTGCAGGAATTTGGGTACAAAGGCCCCTTGTATGCTGTCGGGTCGGAAGAGGGGGAGGTCAGCGGACTGAAGGTCTACCGGAATATAAGCGATATCTCCGGGGTGGTGGACTATGTAATCACAGCTGTCCCCAACCGTGAAGTGCCGCAATTAGTTGAGGAATGCGGCAGGAAGGGGGTCAGGGTCATGCACCTTTTCGTTTCAGGGTTTGGGGAGATTGAAGACGGGGTGGGGTTGGAACTTCAGCAGGAGATTTTGCAGACCGCCAATAAATATGGGATACGCATTATCGGCCCTAATTGCATGGGGATTTACTGTCCGAAGTCCGGCATTGCTTTCGGCCTGGACTTCTCGCGCACGCCGGGCAACGTCGGCTACCTGGCGCAGAGCGGCGGCCAATGCATCCTGGGTATTAAAGAGGCTACCAGGCGCGGCATTTTTTTTAGCAAGGTGGTTAGCTACGGCAACGCCGCCGATATCAATGAGTGCGACCTGCTGGAGTATTTTGCACAGGACACTGAGACCGATATCATCACCGCCTACATTGAAGGCACCAACCATGGGCCGCGACTGCTTCGCGTGCTGGCTGACGCGGCGGCCAAAAAACCTGTGGTTGTCTTCAAATGTGCCGTTACTGAAGGGGGGTCGCAGGCGGCCGTCTCACATACCAGCGCCATTGCGGGTTCCGGCCTGATCTGGGAAACCCTGCTGCGTCAGACCGGCGCTATCCGGGTTTACAGTGTTATGGAGATGTTCGACGTGGTCAGCATACTGCAGCGCTGCCCGGAGATAAAGGGGCTAAATACCCTGGTGCTGGGACATGGCGGCGGGTCCTGCGTTCAGGCCTCCGATGATAGCTGCCGGGCCGGCCTGAAGATGCCGTTATTACCGGTTGAGCTGAGGCAGTTGCTGATGAAGGTTTATAAAACCGACGCAGGCAATATATTCAAAAACCCCCTTGATATTAAT
This sequence comes from Dehalococcoidia bacterium, assembly GCA_041300305.1. Classification (GTDB taxonomy): domain Bacteria; phylum Chloroflexota; class Dehalococcoidia; order GIF9; family UBA5629; genus CAIMUM01. Next base: position 10,785 of record JBFYUA010000212.1, read on the forward strand.
CCTTATTGGGGGATGGACAAGGCTAAAGAGGCCTTCAACGCCGTATCCGGCTGGAAAGGACTGGATATGATATTGCTGCACTCTTCTCCTGAACAGGACCCCTTTGTGCCGCGTAATTTTCAATATCAGTTACATACGGATACACTCATTGAATGGGCCAAATTGTCAACCAAGCCGGTCGTCCTGGTCATGAATACCAACACGGCACACGGGGATGACGGCCTTGCCGAGAAGTCGTTTAACCGTGCGCTGGAGGCCGGTTTTGCTGTTTTCCCTTCAGTGGAGCGGGCCGCAACGGCCGTTTTCCGGGTCTATCAATACTATCAGAGGAAGAAAAATCCTGGCTACCGGTCGCATTAACCATAGAGTCTCTACAGATCTCACCACTTCAATATTCACTCAAACCTCCTCAGCTCTTCATTATAAATTCATAATGCGGTTATATAATGGGTGCATAAATCAATCAAGGAGGTGAGTCAATTAATGAATAACTGGCTGAAAATCGGAGTGCCTGTGCTGATAGCGGCGCTGCTTATTACTGCATCAGTGGGTGTCACCCTCGCGTTGACCGGCAAGGGCTCGGTGGGACAGTCAGATGTCACGGCGGTTACGCCCGGTCAGGAAACAGGTATTCAATACGCCCGCGGCGCCCGGTGCTCTGACTGCTCAGGAACTTGCCCGGGTGTAACTGGGGGTGACAGGGACGACTCGACGGGCAGCGTTTATGTTCCAAAGGGGCCTAACTGTCCCAATTGCCCGGGGTATACAGCTGATGCCGGCGCGCAGCCGACCACTACCGTCCGCGGCGGCCGTTGCAGCGGCAGGTAAACATTTATCAGAAAATGACCGTTTTATGTGTATCCATTCCTCCTGATAAAGGGACGAAGACTCGACCTCTTCGTCCCTTTATGTTATGTATGCTAAAATCGTGTAAATGGTGACACAGGGATGGCGCGCAGAAAAATACTGGTAGTTGACGATGAACCCAAGGTGTGCGACCTGATAAGGGCCTACCTTGAAAAAGACGGCTACGAGGTAATCCTGGCGGGTGACGGTAAGAGCGCCTTGGAAAAGGCGCGCAGCCACAAACCGGACTTGATTGTGCTTGACCTGAATTTACCGGTCATGGATGGCATAGAGGTCTTCCGCACGGTCCGGGCCGTCTCGGATATACCCGTGATTATGGTAACTGCACGGGACGATGAGGTGGATAAAATAGTCGGCCTTCAGCTTGGCGCTGACGACTATGTGACCAAACCGTTCAGTCCCAGGGAGCTGGCGGCTAGGGTGGCTGCTGTGCTGCGAAGATATGCCGAGGGCCCCAAAGCCCTGGCGCGGCTATTGACCGGGGACTTGCTGGTGGACTTCGACAGGCATGAAGTGAAGTACCGCAACGAGATTGTCAGCCTGACTTCTGCCGAGTTCAAACTGCTGGCGGTGATGGCGAAAAACCCGGGCCGTGTATTTACCAGGCTTCAGCTCATGGATGCGGCCTTCGGTGAAACCTACGAGGGATACGACCGCACTATCGACGCCCATATCAAGAATCTCCGCCAGAAGCTCAATGCTATCGGCGGCGAAGAAGAGAACCCGGTGGTTACGGTACGGGGGATCGGGTACAAGCTGGAGCATAATAATGAATAGCCTGTCGATCAAACTCAGCCTGCTTTTTGCCGGGTTGGCCTTACTGAGTATAGGCGTGCTGGCCATCTGGGTCAACCAGTCAGTCAATGCCATGTTCACCAGCTACTGCCAGCAGCGTAACATAAACTGTCTGCGTGAAGACCCCGGTACGGTTATGATGGCTATGGGACTGGAAGAGCAAAACTTCCTCGAGGAGTCACAGAAGTCGCTGGGCGTAGCCGCCTTTGTGGTGGTGGCGATCGCTATTTCGCTGGGTTTTATAGTCAGCAGCCTGGTTACCGGGCCGGTGCGTCAGCTTGCTTCGTCAGCCCGCAAGATCGCTTCGGGAGACCTTGCCCAGCGCGTCAGGCACCGCAGCGATGATGAGATCGGCGAGGTTTCCGACGCCTTTAATTCCATGGCTGAACAGCTTGAGAAAAAAGAGAAGAGCCGTAAACAATTGCTGGCCGATGTGGCCCACGAACTGCGTAACCCCCTGAGCATAGTCCAGGGCAACCTGGAGGCCTGGCTGGACGGCGTTATTAAGCCGACGCCCGGGCAAATAGCCTCGGTTTATGACGAAACGGTACTGCTAAACCGGTTGATAACGGACCTGCGGGAACTTTCACTGGCAGAGGCGGGACAGCTCAAACTGAACCTGGAAACTGCCGGTATAAATGAACTGGTCAACGCGGAGATTGCCGTGTTCCAGGCGCGCTGCCGGGAGAAAAAGGTAATACTGAGCGCGGAGATAGCCGATGGCCTGCCGGCGGTCAATATTGACCGCGACCGCATACGGCAGGTGTTACACAACCTGCTGCAGAACGCCCTGCGCTTTACTTCCGCGCAAGACAGCATAACGGTAAACGCTGGAATCAGCGGAAATAACAGTGTGCTTATCTCAGTGTCTGATACAGGCAGCGGTATTGAGCCTGAAGATCTGCCGCATGTTTTCGATCATTTCTATAAAGCTGATAAATCCCGGCAGCGCATACACGGCAGCGCCGGAATCGGTCTGGCCCTGGTTAAGAAATACGTGGAACTGCACGGCGGCGAGGTTTGGGTGGAGAGTGAGACGGGTAAAGGCAGCAAGTTCAGCTTCACCATTCCTTTAGCTTAGGGGCCCTTTCTTCAGGAGGTGATTTGCTTCAGCGTATTTTTAAAAGACGCCAGGTGTTCTTCAAGGTGCCTGAGATAGTCTATCATTAGTTCGATTAAGGTGATTTCCTTTTCGCCTGTTTTCCAATAATTCAATAATCTGCTCACGTCTGCTTCCTCGATTATCTTCCCGATCAGCAGGTTATACTGTTTCCAGGTTAGTATCAGGTCGGCAAAGCCGATATCGTTATAGTGTCCAAGCTCCACCCATCTGAGGTTATCTTTGCCGTAATCAGGGAATACCAGATGGTCTGTGATTTGCAGCCGGATAAAGCGCTGGTGATTATTTGAAGCTGAGTCGATCAGGTGCCCGATGACCTCTTTAAGTGACCATGCGTCTTTCTCCAGCCGTTTTGAAGCAAGCGCATTATCGAGGCCGGAATATTGCCCGTAGAATTCGGCCACGCTTGAATTTAGCCTGGCCGCTAACTGGCGGGTCTCTGTTGGATGAGTCATATCACCGGTTGGCCTTCCCCGGTATTCGGGGGAAAAAACGGGGCACCCTATCTTTGTAGTCCAGGTAATCCCGGCCGAACTTCAGTTCCATCTCCCTTTCTTCTACAAGGGTGACCTGGAAATAGAAAAACAGCACGAAGAGCGGGGCGAAGAGAAGCGTCAGTGAAAGTGAGCCACTGAGCAGGCCTGCGGCGAAGACTATCAGGAATATGCTCAGCAGCATCGGGTTGCGGCTGTAAGCATACAGGCCCCCGGTGATGAGCTTCCGGTGCGGATTAATGGGGACAGGCGTGCCCCTTGCCACCAGGAACTGGACCCAGGTCCAGACAAGTAATATGCTGGCGGGGACAGCCAGGATAAGCCCGGCGATCAGGGTCCACGGCATATAGCTGATTGACGGCAGGTTGAGCCTCCTGTCAACCAGGTAGGCTGCGATGAAAAATAGCGCCACG
>JBFYUA010000240.1:0-7960 GCA_041300305.1 Dehalococcoidia bacterium
CAACTGCGCAGTCCGCCATGGCTACGGCCCTGCTGATATTGAAGGTCTCCTCTTCCTTTTTATCCTGCAGTTGGAAGGCCTCATAGGTCAGCGGGTCGCGCTCCTCACTGCGTTTACGGACGCGGCCGAAGCGCACCAGCGGGTCCCTGATTTCGACGCGCACCAGGATGAAGTCCCTGCCGAAGGTTTTGCGCAGCAGTTCCACGTCGTCCGGCGTCCTCACACCGCTGATGCCCGCCACCATCCAGCCCTGCCTGGCGATCTCGTCCGCGGCCATGCGCACGAAGCAGCCCCTCCCCATGTCCTGGAAGCAGCGCCGCGAGATGGCCTCGAGGTTCTCCCGTGTCCCCTCCACCCCCTGCTCCCCGGCCATTTTCCGCACTATATCGCCGGTGGACAGGTAGGGCACGCCGTATTTTTCGCGCAGGTACTTGAGCACCTCGTCCTTGCCCGAGCCTATCTCGCCCACGACGCCGATGACCTTCATTGCCTGACATATTAACACGGACAGGGAGTGGGGTGGTAGGAAATCCCGGGCTTCATATTCCCGAAATCGAAACAAATCACGGATGTTACCCGGTTTGGAATTTCCCCCCTTAATAATTGTAGAATACAGGCCACTTATTTTAAGGAGGCATGCATTGGACGTTATACAGGCTTTGAATTCCCGCAGGAGCATCCGCGGATTTAAGAAGGACCCGGTCCCCAGGGAGGTCATTCATAAGATACTGGAGGCGGCCGTGCGCACGCCTTCGGGCATGAACACGCAGCCCTGGGAGTTCGTGGTAGCGAGCGGCAGTGTGCTGGACGAGATACGCGAGGAATGCGGCAAACTCTTCAGCGAGAAATCGTTCCCCACCAACGATATGCTGCGCAAGCCCTTTGAAGGGGTCTACCGCCAGCGCCAGGTCGACCTGGCCATGGAGATATTCAAGATCATCGGCATCAGCCGCGAGGACAAGGAGGCGCGCAATAAATGGATGCTGCGCGGGTTCCGCTTCTTCGATGCACCCTGCCAGATAGTGATCTGCGCCGACAAGGATATGCAGTACCACCTGGATATGATGGGCATCGGCGCCATGTGCCAGAGCATCTGCCTGGCCGCGCTGGAATTCGGGCTGGGCACCTGCATCGCCGACCAGGGCATTATGTACGACCAGGTCTGGCGCAAACTTGCAGGCATACCCGAGACCAAGCGCCTGATCGCAGGCATCACCATCGGCTACCCGGACGAGGGCTTCGCCGTCAACAATATGATCACCCCGCGCGAACCCGTGGATAAGATAACCACCTGGCTGGGATTCTGAGCAAGCCATGACTGAGATGCTGGAGCCGGCCGGCGTAACAGAGGAACAGGTCAGCCGCGCCTTCGCCTTCACCGACGAGGTGGTGGCAAGGTACCCGGGACGGGTAACCGGAACAGCGGCGCTTCACGAAGCGGCCCTGCGCATCAGGGAGGAATTCGCGAAGTACTGTGACGCGGGGTCGGCTAAAATCGAGGAGTTCGACGTCCACCCGGGCAGCTTCCTGAAATACCTGCCCGGGCTTACCGTGCTGTATTTCGCCGCCGCCGTGCTGCTGTATTTCAACCTGCCCTGGCCTGCCCTGGCCGCCATCGCGCTGGCCGTCCTGGCCTTCACCGGGCAGTTCCTGCTATACTGGCACCTGCTCGATCCGATCTTCCCGAAAAACAGGGGCTATAACACCGTGGGTAGCATTGAACCGCAGGGCGAGGTCAGGCAGCAGGTCATAGTCAGCGCGCACCACGACGCGGCCTACGTCTTCCACCTGCTGGCACGGGCGCCGCAGCTGTATTTTCCACTGATGCGCGCCGGACTGGCGGTGATGCTTTTCGCGTTGCCCGTCTGTCTGACCGCAGCATTACTGTCCTTTTTCGCCATTGCCCTGCCGCAATGGGTTTCCATCACCCTGATGGCAATGGGCGTTTTCGTCCTGCCCTTCTTGTTTTTCACCACTAACCAGGTTGTGCCGGGCGCCGGGGATAACATGATAGCGGTAGCTATAGCCGGCGAGGTTGGACGGGTCTTCGGCGCAGCCAAACACCAGGGACGGGCACTGCTCAAACACACACGGATCGTGCTGGCCTCCTTCGACGCCGAGGAATGCGGCATGCGCGGGGCGCGCGCCTTCGTCAGGCGGCACCGGCAGGAGATGGCTGCGGTCAAGACCTATGTCCTCAACATGGATACGCTCTACAGGCTCAAGGACCTCAACTTCTTCCGTGCCGATCGCAACTCGATGGTTAAGCTGTCGTACCCGGTAGCGATAGAATGCCGGGATATCGCGCGTGCCATGGGATACCGCGCCACGGTATCGAGCATGTCGCCGGGCGGAGGCCACACCGATGCCGCGGCCTTCGGCGAGGCGGGCATCGCGGCTACTAATATGTGCGCCATGAGCTACAACCGGATGAAGGAGTATCATCCCTGGGTCTATCACACACCCAACGACGTCAGCAAATATGTCGAGCCGCCGCTGGTGGCGGCCTGCATCGGCATAATACGTGAATATATACTGAAGAAGGACCAGGAACCGGACAAATAATTCAAGGAGGCTGAACATGGGTAATGCTGAAATCCCGCAAATTGCAGCAGTGCAGGTCAAACGGGCGTTTGTCTTTACCGACGAGGTGGTCGAGAATTTCCCCGGCCGAGTGGCCGGCAGTGAGGCTGTGCATAAGGCCGGATTGAGGATCAGCGAGGAGTTTGCCAAATACTGCGACGCGGGCACGGTCAAGGTGGAGCGGTTCGACATCCATCCCTGGAGTTTCCTCAAGTACATACCGGGCCTGGTGGTCCTCTATTTTGCCTGCGTGGCGCTGCTCTTATTTGCGCCCGCCCTGGCCTGGCTTGCATTTGCAGGACTTGCGCTGGGCCTGTTCGTTTTCTACGGGCAATTCGTCCGCTACTGGCACCTGCTCGACCCGCTCTTCCCCAGGCGGCAGGCCTACAACGTGTACGGCAGCATCGAGCCTTCCGGGGAGGTCAAGCAGCAGGTCGTAGTAAGCGCCCACCATGACGCTGCCTATGTTTTCCACCTCTTGCACAGGGTGCCGAAATACTATGCGCTGCTCATCAACGGGGGCATATTGTTCCTGGTACTGGGGTTCCTGGTCTCCCTCGTGGCCACGGTCCTGTTGATATTCAATATTTTATTGCCGCAGTGGGCGGCTATTGCTCTTATGGTCGGCGGCATATTTGTACTCCCCCTGGCGTTTTTCACCACCGGGCAGGTTGTGCCGGGCGCCGGCGACAACATGATAGCCGTGGCCATAGCCTCTGAAATAGGCGGACTTTTCGGCAACATCAAAAAGAGCGGTGGCAATGCGCTGAAGCATACCCGCCTCATCATAGCCTCCTTCGACGCTGAAGAGGCCGGCCTGCGCGGCGCCCGCGCCTTCATCAGGGCGCACCGCGAGGAGCTGCTTAAAACGAAAACCTACGTGTTGAACCTGGACACGTTGTATAAGCTGAAAGCGCTGAGCTTCCTGGATAAAGACCTAAATTCCACGGTCAAATTGTCGCACCAGCTGGCACAGGACTGCGTCGACATAGCAAAGGACCTGGGATACCCCGCCATCATCGGGGCCATGTCTTTCGGCGGCGGCAGCACGGACGCCGCAGCCTTCGGGGAGGCCGGCATAGAGGCTACCAACCTCGCTGCCATGAGCTTCGATCTCAAGGACTATGACCGGGGCTGGGTCTACCACACGCCCAACGATGTGAGCAAGCATATCGAGCCGGAAGCCGTGGAGGCCGCGCTGAAGATAATCCGGGAGTACATATTAAAGAAGGACGCCGTATAAAAGGTTTGCGGCATCGTACGGCGTGCTGTCTATAAAAAGGATGATGAAAAATGCAGTCAGATGACCTGAAATACCTGCTTTACCCTGCATCGGTTGCCGTGGCCGGCGCCTCGGCCAGCCCGGACAAGTTCGGCTACCGCGTGCTTTTCAACATAGTGAACAATGGTTTCACCGGCAGGGTCTACCCGGTCAACCCGCGTGAGAGGGAGGTGCTGGGGCTGGAGTCTTTCGCAGCCGTTTCGGACATACCGGGTGCGGTTGACCTGTGCGTAATCACCGTGCCAACAGCAGGCGTCAAGCAGGTTATCGAGGACTGCATACGCAAGGGCGTGCGTGCAGCCATCGTTATCACATCGGGCTTTTCCGAGGTGGGAACGGAAGGGGCGGCCCTCGAAGCTGAGATAGCGGGACTGGCCCGCGGCGCGGGTCTGGCGCTGATTGGCCCGAACTGCGTGGGCATGATCAGCACGCATGCGGGATTGTACTGTCACATGATGCCCGTTTACCCGTTCAAAGGCTCCATAGCCGTGGTAGCCCAGAGCGGCAGCGTGGCCGACATGATATCCTGCCAGTTGTGCGACCGTGGCATGGGCGTGAGCCATCTTATCAGCGCGGGCAACGAAGCGGTGCTGCGCATCGGCGACTACCTCGAATACCTGGCCGCGGACGATAGGGTCTCGGTGGTCCTGTCATATGTCGAGGGTATCAGGGACGCGCGCCGGTTCCTGGAAGCGGCTAAGAAGGTAACGGCGAAGAAGCCGCTGATCATGTTGAAAGCGGGGAGCTCCGAGGCCGGGGCGAGGGCGGCTATGTCCCACACAGCGGCGCTGGCCGGCAGTGAACAGGTTATCGACAGCTTGCTGAGGCAGGCGGGCGTTATCCGGGTGGACAGCATTGAAGAAATGGCGGATGCGGCCTGCGCATTCAGCAACCAGCCCCTGCCTGCAGGCAACCGTGTGGGCATAATAGCGCCGGGCGGAGGTTGGGGCGTGATAGCGGCGGACGTCTGTGCCCGGCAGGGCATGGAGGTCCCGGCGCTGGATAATGCCACGCTGGATAAGCTGAACGCCATACTGCCCCCTATATGGTCGCACAATAACCCGGTGGATACCGTGGCCGGCGTCAAAGGTGAGGCAGCGGAAATGGTGCAGGCCCTGCTGGAGAGCCCGGAACTGGATGGGCTGATCGTCCTGGGCGTCGTGGGTGGAGTGCAATCGATGTGGAAGTATATTGAAGCCGGGGAGGGCGGCAAATCGATGTCGGACGGCTTCGCACGCGGGGCCATGGAGACTTTTGAGCGCTACTTTCGTGAAATGATGAAATTGAAGGAAAGGTACGGCAAGCCGGTGATCGTGACACTCATCCTGCCGGTAAAGGTCGGGACCATCATCGAAACTGCGGCCGGCCTGTCTAAAGAAACCGGCACGACCTGCTACACCTCGTTCACCCAGGCCTCACATGCTTACGCCGCTTTGAATAAATATGCAGAGTACCTGAGAAAATCCACCGGCAGCAGGTAGGCAACTGCCCGGCACTGCTCAGGTCTTTGGCATCCTGTCCACGGGCACGGCGGTCATGGTATGCATCGCCCTGGCTACCAGAGTTTTGACTTTGCCTGTAACCGCGTAGACATCCGCCTGTGTGAAGAGCACCTGCCGGCCGGCTTTGATAACGTGCCCCCGGCATTCCAGGCAGTCGCCGGCGGCGGGGCGGAAGTAACTTATCTTGTACTCCATGGTCAGGATGCGCCTGTCTGCAGGCGCCATAGAAAAGCCGGCATAGCCGGCCGTGTGGTCGGCCATGGCGGCCACCAGGCCTGCGTGCGCGAAACCGTCCTGCTGAAGGTGGCGTTTCTCCAGCTTAAGCCTGGTAGTGAATTTGCCCGGCGACAGTGATATCGCCTTCATGCCGATGTATTTGACGAACCCCTGGATAGCATCACGCTTTAATTGAGTCAACCGGTCTTTTTTAACGGTCATAGCTTTAACGCCCTAATACCAACCGTCGTACTCGTCGCAGAGCCTGCAAACTATTTCCCTGCCACGGGGTGAGCTGCCCCAGGTCCCGAACACCGTACGCGGGGCGCGGTAGATACTAATGAGGGCGCGCACGGCCCGGGTCAGGGCTTTTTCGTCATGGGCGGTCACGGTTATAACATCCTGGCTGACCTCTTCGATAGCGCTGTTCATGGTGTCCTCGCGTACCATGTCCCCCTCCCCGGTGCGGCTCTTGCCGGACACTGAACTAAGGGTGATCGTTGTACCGGTTTCGCCGGCGACGAGGTCGAGGTCGGCCTGCCATATGGGTTTGGGCGGGTTGGTTACCGGGTCGAGTGGAAAATACCTCAGGACTGCGGTCAGCTCTTTCATGACCTGGCCTCCCCTGCGCTGCGGTCGATATCGAGGAACTCTTTATATTTGGTGCGCTGTTCCTTGAGATCGGGCCACTTCCTGATGAAATAGTCCTTGGAAGGCTTTATCTCATAGGTGCTGTGGCGGTAGAGGCTCTCGGGGGCGAACCTGTGCCAGGGCCATTGCTCATGTGGGAAGTCCACCTTGATTTTGCCGTCTGTGATGGAAAGCCGGCCACGGATGGCGCAGATGCCGCACTCCACGGTCTGGTTGTCGCTCATGATGCGGATGTTGCGCTCATGGCAGACCGGGCAGATGCCCGGGTCGCCCTTGTAGGAATGGTCGCCCGTGCGGACGGCCTCCGCGACCTCCTTGCCTATACGGCGGGCCTTCTCTTTGGCCATCTGGTCACCGGCGGTCTCGCTCATAGCCTGTATATGGATGAGTTGCTTGTCGATAATGTGCATGCCCAGGAAGTGCATCAATATAGTGGGCTGGAGGAAGGCGTAGGAGGTCCAACCTCGCGTGGCATAGGGCACGATGATGGCGGCGGGCTTGCCGACCATCTTGGAAGGGTGGCTGGACAATATGAAGAGGCGGTCGATGAACTGTTTGATCACTGCCTCCACTTCCAGTATATAGCATGGTGCACCCAGCACCACGCCGTCGAACCCGTACATCATGTTGAGCAGGTAATCGTGGCCGTCCTTGTCCCTGTGCTTGCAGTCCTTGCCCAGGAACATGCAGACGGCATCGCCCTCGCAGGGAAATATATCGTAGTTTGTCCACCTGACGATATCGACTTCGGCCCCCTGGTCCTGCGCGGCCATCAGCGCCTCTTTGACTAATATCTCAGTGTTGCCGAGCTTACGGCAGCTTCCCACGATGCCCAGGATCTTCATGTCTGGTACCTCCTTTTCTTGTGCTATCCGCGGCACATTCCTGATAGATTGCCGCGCCCTGCGGGCTAGCAATGACGAGTGAATGGACTCGCAATGCCGAGTAAATGGGTTCGCGATGACGTGTCGATGCCTATACTAACTTGAAAAGCGGGCGGGCGACCTCGCCCGCGGAGTACCTGTCCCCGGCGAAGACGGCCAGTCCCTCCATGCGCACCTTCCTGCCCATGATGTCCATAGTGGCCTCTTCAGGCTTGAGGCCGGTGATGTTGCCCATCACCCAGGGGCCGTCCTCCAGTTCCACGATCGCCACGATATAGGGCGCCTCGGACTCGCGGCCCTCGGCGGCCACGTAATTGACCGTAAAAGTCTGAATAATACCGCCGCCTTTTAATTCAACGGCCTCCAGGTCCTGGCCGCCGCACTTTGCGCAAACAAGCCTTGGCTGTGCCGACAGCTCCCCGCAGCCGTTGCATTTCAGGCCGCTCAGCCGGCCCTGCCGGAGGTTCTCGTTATATTCCTTAAAAAATAGCCTGGCTTCCATTTCACTGCTCCGTTACGTTTAAATTACCAGCCGCGCCTGAGTATCATATTGCACAGCGTGCCGCCGTCCCCGCCCAGCGTATCGGTCATTCCAATCTTTACTCCCTCCACCTGTCGTTCGCCGCACTCGCCGCGCAATTGCCTGACGATCTCGAAGGCCTGCGCTGCGCCCGTGGCGCCCACGGGATGGCCTTTGGATTTGAGGCCGCCCGAGGGGTTAACGGCTATTTTTCCTCCGATTTTTGTCTCGCCCTTTTCCACCGCCAGGCCGGCCGTGCCGTAGGGGAAGAAGCCCAGCCCCTCGAGGGCGATAAGGGCGGCGATGCTGAAGCAATCGTGCA
>JBFYUA010000277.1:0-7386 GCA_041300305.1 Dehalococcoidia bacterium
ACTACCTGGGCGGTGGGAAACTGTACTCGGACCCGGACGACCCCAAAACCTGGAGGACAGCGGTGACCAACATCCCTGCCATCGCCGGGATGTTTCCTCCCAACGTCATGCCGGAAGAGATTGCCAACGACCGTCCCGACCGGCTCAGGGCCGCCTTGGTACTGGCATCCAATCCCCTGCGGTCCTACGCCGATACCACTGCGTATGAAGAGGCATTCCGCCGGCTCGACCTGCTGGTAGTAGCCGATATAGCCATGACTGAGACAGCGGCGCTCGCCCACTACGTCCTGCCCTGCAGGACTACCTATGAATCCTGGGCCCCGGCGGCGATGGACGCAGTTCTCCCTGCCAGGATTGAGCCCGGAACTGGCGCCTACAACTCAGGCCCCCTGAAAGTCTACAGCCGTCTGCGCCAGCCTGTCCTGGATGTAGAGGGGGAGCAAAAGGAGGCAGGCGAGATTTTCACGCTGCTGGCCGATGCCATGGGGCTGGTCCCCGAAATTGCCGAGTCGCTCCACCAGGCTGCCGGGAGCGGCAACCTGAGGGAATACCGGGATGCCTTAGTAGGATATCTACTGGAACATCCTGAGAACGCCATGCGTGTGCCCTTTATCGTGGCCATGACTCTCGGCAAAGCCATCGGTTCGGCGCACCTGGCCACATATTTCACAACGTTTTTGCAGAGGTCCGCGGCCAGGCAGGAAGACGGGGCAAGGGCCGGGTTCGAAGCGGGACCGGACCAGGGCCTGGCTATTTACCAGGCTATCCTCGACCATCCGGAAGGGGTACTGGTGGGAATACAGGATTCGGGGAAGAATATTGGCAAAGTTGCCACGAAGGAACACAAGATCCAGCTTCACGTCCGTGAAATTGAAGATTGGATAAAGGAAATCAACCCGGCTGCCGAAGAGGCGCGGCTCAAAGCCGACAATAACTTCCCGCTGATTTTGATGGCCGGACGGCATATGGACATGAATGCCAATACCGGAATGCGGGACCCCGCGTGGAACGAAGGCAGGCGAGCCTGCACTCTTGCCATGAACCCGGCGGACGCGGAGAAATATGGATTTTCCGATGGGCAAATGGTGAAGGTTATTACTGAGGCAGGCGAGGAAGCGTTAGATGTGGAGGTGACCGAAGACGCCAGGAAAGGGCAGGTCGTTATTCCCCATGGATTCGGCCTGGTTTATAACGGCGTGAAATCCGGGGCCAACGTGAACCGGTTAACCAGGAACACCAACAGGGACCAGTTCGGCACGCCTATGCACCGCTATATACCCTGCCGTGTTGAGGCCATTTAGAATCGTGACAGCCCTTCATCACGTGCCGAATTGAGGAGGAAGATATGAATCTGCATTACCTGGAAACACTGCAGCGGTTTTATGGTCAGTCAACCGGAATCAGGGGGGAAGATAAATGAATAAACCGGAAAACCTCAAAGCGCTCGAAGTCGGTTACGACGTGCCCGCTCTTCCAGGCATGCTTGCAGCCGAAATCCAAACACCCTGCCTGGTACTGGACCTCGACGCGCTCGAACGCAACATAGTGAAAATGGGCAGGCTAATGAAGGAAATGGGTATGCGCCACAGGGTGCACGGCAAGATGCATCGATCGGTAGACGTGGCGAAACTGCAGTTGAAGCTCGGCAATGCCTGCGGTATCTGCTGTCAGAAAGTTGCGGAGGCCGAGGTCTTCGCCCGCGGAGGCATCAATGACATCCTGGTGACGAATGAAATCCGCGACCCCGCCAAAATCGACCGCCTGGCCCGCATTCCGAAATTCGGCGCGCGCACCATTGTCATTGTGGACGACGTGGCCAACGTGGCCGAGCTCTCTGCGGCGGCGCAGAAACACGGCACAAAGCTCGAATGCCTCGTGGAAATCGATTGCGGCACCAGCCTGGCGGGCGTGTCGACCACCCCCGAGGTGGTGGAGATTGCCAGGGCCATCGCTGCGGCGCCCGGGTTGAAGTTCTCCGGCATCCAGGCCTACCAGGGCATGGCGCAGCACGTCCGCAAGTACGAAGACCGCAGGGCATGGATTGACGTCGCAGTTGCTAAAGTGCGGGATGCCAAGGAGGCGCTGAAGAAAGAGGGACTGGCGTGCGAAATCGTCGGCGGCGCCGGCACCGGCAGCTACTATTTCGAGGGCAATTCCGGGGTGTACAACGAACTGCAGTGCGGCTCCTACGCCTTCATGGATCATGACTATGGTCTCGACCTCGACAAGGACGGCAGGCAGATCGACCAGGGGGAGTGGGAGAACGCATTATTCATATTGACAATGATAATCAGTCACAAAAAGCCGGACGTGGCGATCTGCGACGCAGGGCTTAAAGTGCAGTCGATGGACTCTGGTTTGCCGGTTGTCTTCGGCCGTACGGACCTGACGTACCTGGGAGCGGCGGACGAGCACGGTGTGATCATAGATCCAAACGGCGCACTGAAGGCCGGCGATAAATTGCGCCTGGTCCCCGGCCATTGTGACCCGACCTGCAACGTGCACGACTGGTACGTTGGCGTTCGCAACGGGAAGGTCGAAGTGGTCTGGCCTGTCAGCGCCCGCGGTAAGTCCTTGTAGATTATGGTTGCACGATGTACAGGCTGCGGGAAGTCTTGGCTGGCTGAAACTTCACGGGGAGTGTGCCGGATTATCCTGCTTACACCGGGACAGCCGCCCAGGGAATAGTTATGTATTCTGCAGTTTATAAAGTATTCAACAATACCAACAATACCCTGATTCTGTTACCGCCAAACGATCTTCGGGGTCCTGCGGCAAGGAATTCTATGGTACTTGTGCTTGTTATATCCCAATATCATACTGCCGTAAGTCGCATGGTCTTCAGGGAGCGCCAGGGCTGCCTGAACCGGGGGAAAGGTGTTGGCCATGATGTAAACGTATCCCGCCCAACAGGTGGCCAGGCCCAGGCTGTTGGCCGCCAGGTCCAGGTAGCTCAAAGCGTTCGCGCTGTCAATAGCTCCGAGAAGTGAGGTGTGGCTGTCTTTGCCTGCATGGGCAACAATCAATACCGGGGCTCCGCGCAAAAATGCGTCGCGGTAAAGCCTTTGTCTATCCAGCTTTTCTTGCATATTAGACGCCGCGGCCGCCTCCGGCAGGTTCTTAATAACCCACTGCAGCCAATCGATACCAAGTTCTTCAATACGGGCCAGCTCTTTCTTATTATCAATCACCAGCCATTCCACCTCTTGAAGGTTATGCCCTGTCGGCGCATAGCGTGCATCCTCTATCAGGCGGGTAATTATTTCGCGTGATACCGGCTTCTTCTTGAAGGCCCTGGCCGAACGGCGGCTCTTTAATAGCTGCTCGACCTGTTCAGGAGTGACCTTAAGGTCTTTTTCTATCCTGGGAGATATTTGCAGAGGTGAGTTACGATGACTGAGGCTGCCGCCGGGACACACTGCAACGCAATGCCCGCATCCGTTGCAAGCAACTTCTGCCCCTGCCAATACTTGCGGGAAACCTCCGCCCGGCAAGGTGATTACACGGCGAGGGCATTCGGCCGCGCAGATGCCGCATTTGTTACACGTTTCCTGATTGATTTCAATAATAGACATATTGGATGGTTGGAATTTGATATATCACAGTACTCTCGTCATGGAATATTGTCAAACTTACGTGATGATTCAAGATTTTTAACTCCAAAAACATATGACGTAATTGGAGTGTATAATATATTTATTGGCAGCGGGGGACGCCGGACGGTCCCCAAACTCCTGTTTGAAAGTAACAAGCTGATTCCGGCGCTCCAGAAACTACTAATAGGATAATAATGTGCCCTCCCGAAATGTTCTGAATGTAGCAGTACTCTACTATAGAATTACACAAAATGCTCATAGCCTATTTTAGTGCCCGCATTCAGCCCTATGTTTACCCAGTAGTAGAGGTTTGACGAAGCTAATATTACAGTTCCTGGCACAAAAGCTCGCTGAACGTAAACGAAGCTACTATTGCCTTTTGACAAATATAAATTGCTGTGTTATTGTCATCTTTGCAATTGGCCGCCTGCGTGTTTGAGATACAATAGTGAAGCCGGCTTTTTCGGGTAAATATGCCCTTTGAAAAAGAAGGTGTAGCTTTCACCATGCAAAAATTGGTGTTGAGGCTAGCCGCTGGAAAGGAGAAATAAATAGAAAAGCTTGCGTATTTAATTGTCGCCTTGGTCCTGGTATTCGGTTTGACGCTGCCAGTGGCCACACCGGTACTGGCTGATACTACAGGGCCCAAATTCCCCACAAATTATGCGATTGGGACTACTGGGTTTGCCCCCGATTCTCCAGCCCGGGCGCTTGTTGACGATGTGGCCATCGGGGACGCCGATTCCACTAAATGCGCCGAATTTCGCCAATCCGGGGGAAATTCCGAGATTTACTATGGTTTCGGGTTTGGTATTCCATCAGGAGCCACTATTGATGGTCTTGAGGTGGTGGTAAGCGGCTTTAACGACATCCATGCAGATGATCCTTTAACATTCAGTATTGGGCTTTCGGGGGATACGGGTGGATCATGGACAGACTACAGGGAGACGCCGACACTGGGCGTAACAGATGATAATTACATACTCGGCGGATCAACCGACTTATGGGGTAAAGCATGGAATGCTGGTAATTTCAGTGATGGCAATTTCAGATTGGAGGTCGCAGCCAACCGTACGGGCCATGGCGATATCGTGTGTCTCGATAGCGTAAGTGTAATAGTTTACTATCACGGCGGCGTTAATGCTCCCACAATAACTTCAATCATTGCCAACCAGGGAACACAGGGACAAACACAGCAAATTATTATTACGGGCACTAATTTGACAGATGCGACAGCGGTTAGCTTCGGTGCCGGTATAACTATAAACAGCTTTACGGTCAACTCAGCTGTGCAGATAACGGCCAGTATCACTATCGATGCGAGTGCTGTTGCAGGCGCCCGCGATATCTCGGTGACCACGCCCGGCGGCACTGCTACACTGACCGGAGGTTTTATTGTAGTCCATCAAAATCAAGCAACCGGTACTGGTGCGCCGACATCACATGGGGGCTCTTCTGTATCAGGGCCCTCTTCACCGGCGCCTCCAGTGTCGTTGCCTAATATTCAGATTCAAAGCGCAGGTATCTCGGCCGCAGTTGTCACGCCGGACACACCCATCACCGTGACAGCATCCATCAGCAACAGGAGCACTGTAAACGGCAACAAAAAGGTCACAGTGTACGTTAACGGCCAGGTGGAAACCTCTCAGGGCGTAATGGTGAACAGCGGGGATTCCTCGGAGCTGACCTTCAACGTATCGCGCAGCGAGCCTGGCGAATACACGGTATACGTGGACGGCGTCCCAGCCGGCAGCTTCAAGGTGGAATTTCTGAGGGAATCCGACGGCATACTTATCTTCAGCGTTACAATGCTGGCAATCGCCTTCTTAATCGGAATGGTAATGCTCTGGCGAAGGCAGTGCAGCGGTTAAAATTGATTCGTCGCCTTGGCTTCTCGCAAGGACAATTTTGTGAGGGCCGCTGCCAAGGCAGCGGCCCTCTTTTTATCCTCATGTGAGTAATTGCCGGAGGGGAAATCCTGTTCTGTTCCGCCTGGTCCGTGAATGCCCTGCTTTTCTGCTGAATATCATAGTTTGCTTAAGGTCTGGACATATTCGGTGGACTATTGGGTAACAAGAATATAATTAAGGGTCCTGTTCAGACACTTGGTTCGAGAACTATCTCGAATGGTTTCAGATTTAGCTTCATGGTGGAGCGTTATGGACAGTTCCCGAACTCCTGTTCGGGAGCAAAAAGCTTATTCCATCGCTGCAACAATTGCTCCTAACATAAGCAATCCCCTATAGCTTGAACTGCGTTATTGTCAGTGTTGACAAAATAATTACGATAGTATATAAATATTACAAATTTCGTTATATTTTCTATTATAGTATGTATTATCGGGCTTGAAGAATTATGCGTAAAAAAAGGCCGGGGCATCCTACCGCGAAATATACGCAGCTTGTGGGAACATCGAGGGAGCTTTTCTTTAAATATGGAGTTAAGCGGGTAACTGTCGAAGAGATCTGTGAGAAAGCTAATGTCAGCAAAATGACGTTTTATAAATATTTCTCAGATAAAATGCAGCTGGCTGAGCTGATTAGGGATGAGCTGCTGAATCAGGGTTTTGCTAAATATGCTGAAATAAATGCCCGGGACATAAGTTTCCCTGAGAAAATCGATCAGCTTACACAATGGCGAATAGACTTTTTCGCTCAGATGACACCTGAATTTATTGAGGACATACTGGATGTTAAAGACACTTTTGAAAAGATAAAAAGGCATTATTTACAGGTTATCACAATGGCTCAGAAGAAGGGGGAGATCAGAAAGGAACTGTCACCGGAACTCATCTGGCTCGTCACAGAGAAACTCAATGAAATAGTCAAAGACGGCAGTTGGAAACGGGTATGTACGGATTACCAGGATTTCCAGCGGCAGATGCGTAGAATATACTTTTACGGCCTGCTGGAGAATCGCTGATACGAGATAGCAAACTTACTGTAGCCAGCTAATGAGAAATATGACCGCAGGCAAGCGGAAGGAGTATCTACAATGATCGTTCTTATGTATGTCGGAATCATCCTGGCGGCTATCATTGTGATTTTTATGATCGAGTTGTTGATAGCGGGCTTATATCCCGGCGTATCTGTACCAAAACAGTCTCTGAAAAGAACATCCGGCTTTACACAGGAGAAGACAGCCGGCGGCACAGCGCGCAGAGAGGAAGTCGCATTTGACGTAAAAGGAGTAGCTGTACGTGCATGGCTGTTTCTGCCTGAGTCAGTATCGTCTCCTGTGCCCTGTGTTGTGATGGCACACGGTATGGGAGGCATAAAAAATATGGGACTCGATGCTTATGCCGGACGCTTCCAGGAAGCAGGGTTGGCCGTTCTGGCTTTTGACTACAGGTACAACGGTGAAAGCGCCGGCGAGCCCAGGCAGCTAATCTGGATCCCTTCTCAGTTGGAGGACTATGCCGGAGCCATCGATTATGTGCGCAGCCTGAAAAAAATCGACCCTGCGAGAATTGCGCTCTGGGGGACTTCGTTGAGCGGCGGACATGTCATAGTAAGCGCCGCCAGAGATAAGAGAATTGCCTGCATTGCTGCTCAATGCCCGTTGCTTGACGGGACTGAAACGGCGGAGGAGCATGTCAAGCATATGGGGATTAAATATGTGCTCCGCATGGCAGGGCATGGACAGCGGGATATCGTCAGATCGTGGCTGAAATTGTCTCCACACAGGGTGCCTATCGTTGGAAAAGCAGGCACCATTGCTCTAATGGCAAACAACGAGGCGTGGAATACATTTTTGGCAATGGCGCCTGATAATTATGTCAATGAAGCAT
>JBFYUA010000278.1:0-3638 GCA_041300305.1 Dehalococcoidia bacterium
AACAGCGGCAATTCACCGACCGTGTATTGTATTTCCGTGACGGGCGGCTGGAAAAAGAGGAGATAATCAGCAAAGAGGTACAGCAAGACGCCCTACGCAATGAATACCGCACGGATATTTCCTCCGACCAAATTTAGCTGTATGTGCGTTCCTTCAGGTGCGCCCGAAAAATCCCGAAAGAACGGACGGGCCTAAAGGCCCATCCCTACATTGATACCCGTAATTTCCCCCGCTGTAGGGGCGTTCCTTCAGGTGCGCCCGAGAAAAATCGTGTAGAGCGCTACCCGGCCTTGCCCTGGTCGGCCACCGCCCGGCGCGCTTTTTCCAGTTCGTCAGCATCAGCTAAATAATAGCTTTTGATCTTCTTCAAATTACCATCGAGTTTGTAAACCAGCGGTATGCCGGTGGGTATATTCAGGTTGACGATATCCTGCTCGCTAATGCCGTCCAGGTATTTGACCAGCGCACGTATGCTGTTGCCATGAGCCACGATGATAATTCGTTTACCTGCCCGCAGAGCCGGCACGATGGATTTGTGCCAGTACGGCAGGCACCTGCGGTAAGTATCCTGCAGACTCTCAGACAAAGGTACTTGAGCAGGCCTGAGCATGCTATAGCGCGGGTCACTGCCGGGGTAACGGGCATCGCCCTTTTCCAGGGCAGGCGGCGGTATATCATAGCTCCTCCTCCAGACCAGCACCTGTCCCTCGCCATATTTTTTAGCCGTCTCGGATTTATTCAGTCCCTGCAGCGCACCGTAGTGCCGCTCGTTAAGCCGCCACGACTTTTTGACCGGCAGCCACATCAGGTCCATCTCGTCCTGGACTATCCACAGGGTCCTGACGGCTCGCTTTAACAGGGATGTGAAGGCCAGGTCGAAACCGTATCCCTGCCCCTTCAATACGCGGCCTGCCTGCCCGGCCTCCTCAATCCCTTTCCCGGACAAATCGACATCGGTCCACCCGGTAAAGCGGTTTTCCCGGTTCCAGGTGCTCTCGCCATGCCGTAGCAGTACCAGTTTCAACATATGAATTTCCCCCCGAAAACCTTTACAATAAAACGTGTCTGACTTTGATTTTCTTGCGTCAAGGTTTTATTATAACCAAAGCTAATGGCCGTTGCACTATTTAACAGGAAGGAAATTTAACTTGAGCAAACCGGTTTATCTCAATAGTGACCTGGGGTTTATCAGGGCAGGCGCGGCAGTGCCGGCGCTGAGGGTGGCCGATGTCGATTTCAATACAGCGGCCATCTGCGCTGCCATGAAAAAGGCTGCAATTCAAGGCGTACAGGCCCTGGCTTTCCCCGAGATGGCGCTGACCGGTTATACCATCGGGGACCTGGTGCAGCAGCAGGCCCTGCTGGAAAAAGCTGAAAAGGGACTGGCCCGGGTAGCGCAGGCCAGCCGCGATAACAGTATGCTTGTCATTGTCGGCCTGCCGCTGTGTATCGATCAGAAATTATTCAACTGCGCGGCGGTGATCAACGCGGGTCACATACTGGGCATCATACCCAAAACCTATTTGCCGACCTACAAGGAATTCTACGAGAGCCGCTGGTTTGTGTCGGGCGAAGACGCCTGCTCCGATACGGCACATATCGGTGATACGGCCGTCCCCTTCGGCGCCAATATCCTCTTCTCGCTGCGCGGTATGCGCTCCGCGGTAATCGGGGTTGAGGTTTGCGAAGACATGTGGGCGCCCCTGGCGCCCCACGAGTACCAGGCATTAGCCGGCGCCTCGCTGCTGGTCAACATCTCGGCCAGCAACGAGATATTAGGCAAGGCAGACTGGCGCAGGACCATGGTTATTGCGGAATCCGGCAGGTGCGCCGCGGCCTGCTGCTACGTTTCGGCGGGCGCGGGCGAATCGTCCAACGACCTGGTCTTCGGCGGCCATATATTGATGGCGGAGAACGGCAACCTGCTGCATGAATCCCGGCGTTTCCCGGCTGAAACGGAGCTGGTGGTAACGGATATTGACATCGACCGCCTGGCGCACGACCGCAGGACAATTACCAGCTTCAGACAGTCGCCGCAACACCTGAAGCCTTTCAGGATAATCGAGGCCGACGTGGATGACATCATAGCCGACAAGCTGCTGAGAACTATCGACCCGCAGCCGTTTGTGCCCGGGGACCCGGCCAGGCGCGCCGAAAGGTGCCGCGATATTTTTGCCATGCAGGTCGCTGCGCTGGCAGGGAAACTGCGCGGCTCCCGCCTTAAACACCTGGTGCTGGGGGTTTCCGGCGGTCTCGACTCCACACTGGCGCTGCTGGTAGCGGCCAAAACCATGGACCACACGGGCAAACCGCGGTCAAACATCCACGCCTATACCCTGCCGGGATTCGGGACAACTAAGAGGACCAAAGATAACGCTATAGCCTTATGTAAAGCACTTAAAGTGGACTTCCAGAGCGTAAACATCAGCGATTCCTGCAAATCCCATCTCAAAGACCTGGGGCACGACGGCGGGGAAGACGTGGTTTTTGAGAATATCCAGGCTCGCTACCGCACTGAATTCCTTTTTAACCGGGCCAACCAGCTTAACGCGATATTACTCGGCACGGGGGACCTGACCGAGGCAGCACTGGGATGGTGTACCTTTGCCGGCGACCACATGTCGCACTATGATATCAACGCATCGGTGCCCAAGACACTGGTGCGCTACCTGGTGCGCTGGGCCGCCGACGAAGACATGAGTACACAGGCCCAAAGGGTGCTCTACGATGTAATCGATACGCCCATATCCCCGGAACTGAAAAGCCCGGGCAAAGGAGAGATCACGCAGAGGAGCGAAGATACCATCGGACCGGTCGAACTGGCCGATTTCTACCTCTATCCTTTCGTCAGGCTGGGAAGCCGCCCGGGCAAGATACTCTTCCTGGCCAACGAGGCCAGGAAACGGAAACTCTTCGATGGCAGCTATACGATTGAAGACCTTCACCGCTGGTTGGACAGTTTCATCAGGCGCTTCTTCGCCAACCAGTTCAAAAGGACCTGCATGCCGGAGGGTCCGAAAATAGGCTCGGTCAGCCTTTCGCCCAGGGGGGACTGGCGGATGCCGTCCGACGCGGAGCCGGCGCTCTGGCTGCAGGACCTCGAGCAGATGTACGCCAGGCTGCGCGGCTAAATTATCCCGGCCCGGTTTGATGTCAACCCATCAAGGTCAGTCAACTTTGCGGAACTTGTCCTTGGGAGCGCCGCAGATAGGACACTCATCGGGCGCAGAACCGACGTGTATATAGCCGCAAACATTGCAGACATAGTAGTCCACGCCCTCAGGGTCCATCATGCGGTCCAGCGCCTTTTCATATAATTTCGCGTGCCCCTTTTCCACATCCCGGTGGTAGCCGAAAATAGTGGCAACGGCTGTATTGCCTTCCTCTGAAGCGTCCCTGATTAAATCAGGATAAGCGTCGCGGGCGAAGTTTTCACGTTCAAAAGCAGCCAGCAGGTTCTCCTGTGTATCCGCCACCACACCCAGCAGACGCAGATGGTGAAAGGCATGCACAGCCTCAGATTCAGCTACCGCCCTGAAGAGTCCGGCTATGGCGGGGAAACCCTCCTGCTCAGCCTTGAATGCGAAGGCCAGGTCCCGTATATTAGCCTTGGATTCAGCCACGAAGCCTTCCTGCAG
>JBFYUA010000011.1:0-9451 GCA_041300305.1 Dehalococcoidia bacterium
TCGGTTGACTGTTGCGGTGTCGAAGCCATATCGAAAGACTACATGGTCACTACAACTGCGGCCACTGCCCAGGGCGCCAAGTTCGCCATCTCAAATGTTGACGTATATGATATAGTCAGCACGGCGGCAACGGTGCGCTGGATAACCAATAAGCCGGCCACCAGCCTGGTGGATTATGGCGAGGACAAGTCGGGAGTGACCGACACGGAATCCGATAACACCCATGTTTACGAGCACAAAGTGAGGCTGGGTGCGCTGCGCCCGGATACGCGCTACAAAGTCAGTATAAAATCGGTAACCGATTTTGACGAGGCGGAGCAACAGGTACTGGCGCCATTCAATACGCCACCCGCCTCTCCGGTTTGCTGCAAGATCAATTGCCGGTTATCAGATTTTGCCTTCAAGACGCTGCAGGGCGGGGATTTACCAACCGGGATATCCTGGGCAAGAAGGTGTTCATGGTTTTCACTAAAACTTCCTGTCCTACCTGCATGCAGCAGGCCATCTTCCTCAACGATGTTTACACTAACTGGCCGAAGGGCACTGATATGATGATGTTTATGGTCGCCAGCAGCGAGAAGAAAGCGGATATTGAGGAATGGATAAAGAAATATGGTTTGAGCATGCCGGTTTACATTGACCCCACGGCGCAACTTGTCAGCGGCTGCCAGTTCAGGACCATCCCTACGGCGCTTCTACTTGATACAGGTTCGGTGATACGCGACTATAAAAGCGGAGGGTTCGGCAATAAGAAGGATATGGAGACAACGGTGAAGCGGTTTTACGAGACAGAACGGTAGGTTATAAATAGGGGTAGCATAAATTTCTGCGGAACAGATTGCTCCGTCGCTTGCGGGCTCCTCGCAATGGCATTTTAGGACCGGCGGCCCTACCGGGCCGCCGGTCTTGTTTATTAGTTCAGGATTTGAAAGTGATGGTCAGCGCACCGGCGAGGTCTATCTTATCGCCGTCTTTCAGTAGTTGCCTGCCCTTGCCGCGTATGTCCGAACCGTTCAGCCTGGTGCCGTTGGTGCTGCCCTGGTCCTCGACGTAGTAACCGCCATTTTCGTAGGTGAGGGAAAAATGCTTACGGGACAGCAGGTCGGCTTTATCCGGCGCAGCCAACCCATGCAGGTCGCTGCGGCCCAGGGACTGCCCGGTTGCATTCAGGGATATCTCTTTGCCGCCTTCCGATGTGAATTTGGCCAATGGCCCGGCGGTCAGCGGCGTGGTCATTGGTATGCCGGAGGCAGCTAATGTGGCGGCAGGCGCGGTGGATGATGACAGGTAGCCGGCCCTGGTTCCGGCGCCACTTCCCGCGTAGGAGTTGGCCGGCTTCCTTACCAGCAAGGTAATTATCACACCGGCCGCCACGGCCAGCAGCCCGATCATCAATGCGTACAGCAACCAGGGGTTGAGCGAGGGACTGCTGCCGGAGCTGACACCGCTTGTAACTACTCCTGCAGTCCCTGTGCCGTAAGCGCCGGTACCGGCAGTAGTACTTATGTCGCCGCCCGTGCTGTAGGTAGAATAATACTGCGCCACGGTTATAGTGGTGCTGGCGCTCACGCTGCCGCCGCTGCCGTTGGCTGTAAGTGTATAAGTGGTAGTATAAGCCGGCATTACCGTATAAACGCCTGAATTGGCCACGGAGCCCACATCGGGCGTTATGCTGACATCGCCGGCATCGTTCACGGTCCATGTCAGCACGGTTGATTGCCCGGGCTGAATGTAGTTCGGGTTAGCTGTGAATGAGCTTATCACTGGCGCATAGACCGGCTGTGGTTGCGGCTGGGGTGTCTCAACCACTACTACAGGGGGGTAAGGCCGAATGTAGGGTGACCATCTCGCGTAAGGATAAGGCCACACGTAGGGATCAGAGTAATAGGTATTATAGGGATAGGGATACGGGGGCACCGGAGGATGTGGCGGATGGAAAGGGGGGAAAGGGTGATGTCCGGGCAGAGCCCCTGCGGGGGCCGCCGGAGCTAATGGCAGGGCAGCGGGCGCCGGAGGAGCCGGCGGTGGCGGTGGCGGTGGTAATGGCGCATCGGCAGTTTCCGATGCTGGTGGAGCGGGAGCCTCCGGTGCAGGTGGAGGAGTTACCGGCGGATCAGCAGGTACTGATGCCGGTGGAGCTACAGGTTCCTCTGCAGGCGGATCCACAGCCTCCGGTGGAGCAGGTGGCTCAGGAGCAGATGGTGGAGGGGTAACCGGCTCATCTTCGGCCTGCCAGCCGGTAACCATTTCTATTGCTGCATCTGATACTGCTGCAGCAGGTGTAACGGGCAGAAAGAACGCTGCACAAATCAATAGCGCCGTTGTCAGGTAGAAGGTCATGTTTTTCATAAATGCTTGGTCCTCCTTATAAAAATCAGAGTTTGAATGTGATATTCAATTTTCCTGCCAGGTCTATCGCAGCGCCGTCCTCCAGGACGTGCCTGCCGGTATCTTTGATGTCCATGCCGTTGACCTTTGTGCCGTTGGTGCTGCTGCGGTCCTCAATATAGTATTTGCCGTCTTCAAACCATATATTTATATGCTGCCGTGAGAGGTAGGAGACCTCGCCGGGGGCCATGAAATTTTCAAAGTCCTTGCGGCCAAGCGAACGGGCGTTGCCTGCCAGTAGCACTTCACTGCCGTCCGGCATGGCTAATTTGGCTGCCGGGGCCTCGACCCCGGGGGTGGTCGCGGGTGACGCTACCGATGTTGAGCTATCCGCGGACGCTGTTGCGGCCGGCCGGGTGCCTGCTGCTTGCGCCGGTACGGCAGGCGGCCGCCTGACCAGCAGCGCGACTATTACGGCAGCCGCTACCGCCAGCAAGACTATTAACCCGTACAGCAGGTACGGCGGTTGCTCAACGGTTACGGTAGTAGAGGCGGTCAGGGATGTCCCGTCTACATATGTGGCGGTAAGCGTGTAGACGGTGGTGTTTTCGGGTTTCACCGCGGCGGTCCCGCTGGCGCCGAAAGACCCGGCGCCGCTGATAAATACCTGCAGCGCAGCGGGGGCGTTCCAGGACAGGGTAGTAGATTGGCCGCTTTGTATTTTAGCCTGGGCCGCGCTGATGCCCGGCGGTATGCGCGGAAGCACGGTGACAGTGGCCGAAGATGATACTGGGCTGCCGCTTTTGCCCGTGGCCGTAAGTGTGTATGATGTTGTTGCCGACGGGGTCACGGTAGTGGAACCTGTCGTGCCCACCGCGCCAATGCCGGGGGATATGCTTACGTTGCCGGCATTGCTGGTGGTCCAGGTCAGGGTGACGGTCTGGCCGAGTTCGACCGAGGCTAAATTTGCGCTGAAAGAGTTAATTACGGGCGGGTAAACGGGTTGTGGTACAGGGCCGGGGATACCATAGGGGTTATAGCCCCTCATATAATCGAAGCTGAGTGTACGTGTTGACCAGTATCCGCCGGTGACAAACCACATCTTCCAGATATACCTGCCGTCAGGGTCCTCCGGGTCGGCCGTGAAAGGCCCTATCTTCCAGACGCCTGCATAAGGACGGTACCACCTGTAAATCAGCCAGTGGCCATACACATTAGCGCTGGAAGGATAGTATTCCCAAAGGTAAAAATACCCCGGGCTATTAAAAGATATGACTAGGTAACACGCCTCGTTTCCATAAAGAGTGGACAGGAGCTGGCCGTAGCTGTTGACAAGATAAGCATTAGTAATTGAGCCGTACACCCCGGGAGGCACCGGTGACGGGGCGAGCATCTGCAGGTTTGGCCAGGTCTGGCGGTAAGTATCCACGCCGACAGATGGTTCCAACGCCTCACCACCTTCATCAGGGGGCTGCCAGGAAGCTTCCGGGTTGACGGGTGGCGAAGGCTGGGCCTGCACAGGAGAAAGCAAAGTCAATACACTTGCCGTGGTCATGGCCAGGACCAGTATCATTAAATATATATTTTTCATGGGGCGGTGGGCCTCCCGGATATATTGATTCATCATGTCTCATCAATATACACCTGCGGTATTACCGCTGCTTGACCGCAGGCTGACAGTTCTCTGACAATTCTCTTACAAAGAGAAAGCCGGAAGCGGAGCCGGGTGACGAAGGGAGTGAAGGGAGGGGTTTATCAAAGGACGCGGAATCTCAGCTTGATGGCGCCTGCCGGCTCAATCAAGTCATCATCTTTGAGGCGGACATCTCCCCTTTGCCGGATGTCCGTGCCGTTAAGGCGGGTGCCTCCGGCGCTGCCCAGGTCTTCGATAAAGAATTGCTCTTCTCTGAAGGTGATGCGGAAGTGCTGCCGTGAAATATGGCCCAGCTTGTCGATCGCCATGTCCCTTGCCAGGTCAGCTCTGCCCACCGCGTGGGTATCGCCGGCAATTTTTATCTCGAGACCGCCAGGCAGTTCCAGGACCGCCTTTGCGGCAACCCGGGGCCAGGGCGCCCCGGTCTTTTCCGGAAATTGGGGTACGGGCAAAGATAACGGCTCTTTAGCCCCATTTTGCGCGGCTTGCCTCCTTCGCAGCAGTACAAACGCCAGGACTATGATGGCAACTGCAGCGGCGGCTATAATCGGTGTCAGCGGGTTGCCGAGGGATTTCATGGCCTGTCCTGCAAAGGTAAGAGGCCTGACTGTGACCGTGGCCGGCTGCGATAACGTTTTTCCGCCGGAGTCACGTATTGTCAACACATAAGTTGTTGTAGCCGCGGGCTTTATCATCAGTGTCCCGCCCGATCCTGTCATGGCGCCTATGCCGGAGATATCCACGGAGCTGGCGCCCTGTACCTCCCAGAAAAGCAGAGTGCCCTCTTCAGCGTTAACAGCGGGAGGATTTATTTCAAAGGAGACAATCTTAAGCGGAGGAGTGTCCGGGGAATAGATCCAGGTGACAATAGTATTCTTTGGAGCATTGGTATCTTCACCGGCCCATTGTCCTCCCGAGTAAAACCATATCCTGTATATATGCTGGCCTTCTGGTTCGGCAGCAGACGCGCTGAATGGCCCGAGTTTCCATACCCCGCTTTCTTTGAGGCGCCATTTATGGGCGATCCATTTACCGCCGGGGTCGCTTCCCTTTGGATAATATTCATAGATATATAGCCAGCCGGGCGAGTTGATATCGATGTCCAGGTACCATGTATCGCCTGATGTAATCCGGTTATCATCGCGCGCCGTTACTGAGGCGAAGTAGGCTTCCACGCTGGGCAGTGCGCTTTTGCCCTGTGATGAGGGACCCTCCAGCAGGAAATTCACCGCGGGCTTGATTTCATCGGGTGTGGTGTTATCAGTGGGGATGCCGGTTATGGTGTAATTATCAGTGGGCGCTCCAACTGCCCCGGCCAATACCGGTAAGCCGGCAATGACGGCTGAAACCGCTGCCAGCCATAGCAGGGCCGCAAATATGGTGCTTAATCTCATTTGGGAGCCTCCGCGTTTGGGACAGCGGCAATACTGCCCTGTGAAAGCGCGGCCAGCATGGCATGCGCACTGGCGAACCTGCTGCCGGGTGAAAACATTACCGCCTGGGCCAGGCACCGGGAAGTCCGTTTCGAGATACCGTTTGAGATAAGGTGATTTGCTATGGCGGCGGCTTCGCTGTAAGAGCGTGGCCAGTTGGTGTTTATCAGGCTGGCGCAGAGGTCATTAGGCTGGCGCAGGGTGAGCAGGTAGATACATGTCTGGGCCAGGCCGCAGAGGTCGCAGCGCTGGTCGTTTTCCCCTCCCATGAATAGTTCTGGTATATCAAAGCCTTTATTGGCTATTTGCGTAAAGGGGTCTTTTGCTCCCGTTTCTTTGATGCCGCCGTTCAACGCCTTGGCTGTGCCGAAGTCGATCAGTTTGATGGATCCATCGCTGCCCAGCATAATGTTCTTGGGATTAACATCCCGGTGGATCATGCCCGCGCTGTGTATATAGGCCAGCGCATCCAGAAGCTGGCGGGCCCAATCCACGATTTTTTGTTCACCCTGGGAGGCGCGTGGTGAAGACGGCATCATGTTTTCGCCGCTGATATATTCCACGACCAGGTGGAACTCGCCGTTCAGATAGAAATCGTCGAGGTATTTAACGATATTGGGGTGGCTCAGCCGTTTCAGGTAGCCGGCCTCCTGCATAAGCTTGTCCAGGTAAACGTTGTCGATATTGGTGCCGCGGCGGGGGGTCTTGATGATGCAGTTCCTGTTGGTACCCTTTTCCTTGCCCAGCCAGATGGTGGCCATGCCACCCTGCTTATATGGCTGCGGCTTCATTTCGTACCGGCCGTTATCGTGTTGGGCAACAGCCGCCGGCCTGGCCTGGACAGGAAGCTGAGCCGCCGGGACTTCCCCCGGAGGCCTTCTCGAGTTCTCTATGACTGCCACAGCCACAGGTATGCCGGCGCAAACCAGGGCTATAAAGACGATGAGAGGTGTGATATCCATTATGCTGTACCTGCGCTGGTATGTACGTTGATAACTGCCTGCCAGGATGGCAGGTTGGTGGGTCTAATGATAATAGCCGATATATTGTCGGGGCCGCCCGCCCGGTTGGCCTGTCCGGCAAGGTCGCTGCATGCCCGTGCGGCGTTGCCTGCGGCGAGCACTGTTTCCTTTATCGTCCCGGCTGAAAGCACCCCGCAGAGTCCATCGGAGCAGAGCAATATGTGGTCCCCGGCATATAATTTCACGTGAAGCAGGTCGGGGATGGTGTCCGTATAATAGCCGAGGACGCGCGTTATCTCATTCTTGCGCGGGTGGGACAATGCTTCATCGGGTGTAATAAGCCCATCGTCAACCAGCATTTGTACGAACGAGTGGTCCTTGGTGACCTGAAGATTCTCCCTGTTGTTGATGATGCAGCAGCGGGAATCCCCGACATGGGCAACGTACATGTCAGGGCCAATAACCAGTGCGCAGGTAAGTGTTGTGCCCATGCCTTCCTGCGACTTATCCCTCGAAGCTGCCAGGATGGCGCTGTTGGCCTTGCTGAAGGCGCCGGACATGATTGTAAGGGGTGACGCGGGTGATTGTCCGAACAGGCCGGTCATTACATCCGTGCAGAAAGTCCTGATGGCAAGGCTGCTGGCAATCTCGCCGGCGCTGTGCCCTCCCATGCCATCGGCTACGGCGAACAATCCGGCGGTAATCTTATCCGCATGTGTACTGATATCGAAGGTACCGCAGAAAATGCTGTCCTCGTTTAGCTTTCTTGTCAGCCCGGTATCCCAGCTATAACCTGTTTCCAATTCCAATTTCTCCGCCAGACATTATTTATATCAATTTAAAAGTAAGCGTGGCGTCCGCTTGCCGTGAGAGCTCGATCTGATCGCCATCCTTGAGCGCCTGCCTTCCTTTATGGTGTATATCGACCCGGTTGAGTTTGGTATGGTTGGTGCTGCCTGTGCCATCGCGCCCATAGTCCTGCAGGTAATAAATACCGCCATCACAGGTTATCAGCATGTGTTGCCGCGATATGCTCATCAATATGTCCCGGGGCACCTTTCCGTTAAAATCGCTGCGCTCGATGAATGTGGGTGCGCCCATCAGCAATACCTCGGAGCCGCCCGGCATAAGCAGCCTGGCGCGGGGAGCGGGTGTATCCGGCGCAGCGCCCTGCTCAACATGGGTGGATCCGTTTGAGGCGGGGACCTCATCGCCGCCGGCAAAATACCTTCCGCAGTTATAGCAGAAAAAGCCGGCCGCGTTATTCAGGCTGCCGCATTGCGGGCAGTTTGTACCGCTATCAGCACGGTCGGCCTGCTGAGAGGCCAGCACGGCCCCGCACTTCCAGCATATTTTCTCGGTTGCGGCGTTTTCCTGGCCGCATACCTGGCATAGCATTTAGTCCATTTCTCCTCTGGCCATGCAACTTTACTTCATTATAGATTAAACCGCTTGACAGGTTGCTGACGAATACCTAATATAAACCTGACAGATGCTAAACCCCGTGACGAAGGTTCTGGCTATATTATACTGCAACGGGGTACGTCCGGCGGAGACGATAAATAATGAACCAGGCTTTTATTACCGTTAAGAAGGGTGATGCCGGCGATGCCGGTAAGATATTTACCATCAGCAAGGCCAGTACGGTCATAGGGCGGCGCACACCCCAGTATGTGCCGGATATTGAACTGAACGACGAAGTCGTTTCCAGGCGTCACCTCGAAATCGTGGTCAGGGACGGGAAATACCTGCTGCAGGATTTGGGCAGCACCAACGGCGCCATGCTGGACGGTGACCGTATTAGTGCAGGCAAGCTATACCCGCTCAAACATAACAGCTGTATCGGGTTAGGTGCGGACGGGGATGAGGGCCATGTGGTCATAGTATTCAAGGAATCGGAGAGCACCAACGTATTGACCGGCGATAAAAAGAAAGCGGATAGCAAAGGCAAGGCCGCTGAGGTGGCCTGGTTAAAGATAAACGAAAGGAAAAAAGAGGCCGATGTGGACGGGCAACAGGTAAAGCTTTCGCGCAAGGAATATGACCTGCTGGTTTACCTTCACGGCAACGCCGGGCAGGTCTGCTCGCGGGACGAGATAATCAGGGCCGTCTGGCCGGAAAGTCAGGATACTGCCGCTGTCTCCGACGCCACCATCGACCAACTCGTCCACCGCCTGCGCGAAAAGGTGGAGCCGGAACCTTCGCAACCATCGAGGATAATCAGCCGCAAGGCCTTCGGGTATATTCTGGTGTAGGGGGGTTAAATCCCGCTTTCAATGCAGTATTCCCTCAGCGTATTGAGCGAGGCGAAGAACTCCTTCATCATAGTTCCCACCGGGTACATGCCCTGCCGGTTAATTAAGAGCCGGCCGTCCTTTTCCCTGATGATACCTGCGGCTTTGAAGAAAAGCAGTTCGGCCCACAACTTCGCGTGGATATCAGCGCCGAAGCGCTGCTTGAACTGTGTAGTGTTTAAGCCCATGCCGAAGAACCTGGTCAGCATGTAGTAGCGGTAATGCTCGGTAGCTGAGAGGCGGCGCATGCGCACGATCGGCAGCCTGCCCCCTGAAATAAGCCTTTGGTAGCCTTCCAGCGAGAAAGAGTTGACCAGAAAATCACCACCCAGGAAGCCGACCGATCCCGCGCCAACGCCTATATAGTCGTCGTAGTCGATGATGTACTCATCTATCATCAGGTCGCCGCGCGAAAAACACCAGGCGGTGGAAGCTTTATAGCCGCTATCGAGCAGTTCACTCAGGATGATATTGTAGAATTGCCTTTCCCTCGAAGTATCCACTTTACGGAATTTACGCGTGAGTGCATCTAATTTGTGCGGTGACGGCATGAGCGGGTAGAAGGTGGCCTGGTCGGCGGCCAGGTCCTTAAATATCTTAACGTCAGTATGGAACTGCTCCAGTGTCTGAGTGGGGAAATTGAACATCAGGTCGACGTTGACTGTGTCGAACTTGCCCTGCGCCAACCGGAGCTTCTTTATGGAGTCCTCACCCCTGAACAACGTCCTGCCCATGGCCTTGAGCAGCGTATTGTCGAAGCTCTGCACCCCCACCGACAGG
>JBFYUA010000024.1:0-4718 GCA_041300305.1 Dehalococcoidia bacterium
GGATCTGAGATTGCATTTAACTGTTTTTATTTCCTGCGAGTATAAATACTCGTTACCCTGCCCTGCACAGTACGAATTATCGCTCTTGCCCATGACCTAAGTACTACTTTTTACCTGTCGGATTCATTGAAAACCACGGGGGGTGGTGTTAAACTGTCTGTATGGTGGAGTAAGGAAGAGGCAAACGGATAGAATTGCAAATAAGGGAATGCTATGGCCGATGCAAAATCAGCATTGATAGTGATGAATGACCCATCCGAGGCGTGGGCAGTGGCCCGGGACTTGCTCAGGAACGGTTTATCCGTTACCGCGACTGTTTCCGGAAGGGACGGATTTCAGCAGCTGGAACGCCATGAATTCGGCTACCTGGTCCTTGACGGCTGCATGGAAGAGGTAGGCCTGCTCACCTTTATGGAATACTGCCGCCGCTATTTGCCCGGGTCGTTGACGATCGTGCTTACAGACGTCAGCCGGGCAATAACGCCGGAGAAGTTGCAGGTCGCCGGTGCAAAATACTGCGTGTCCAGGCCTCAATACCGGGAGGTCATATCTGATATTATTTTTGGGCTGGACGCCGGCCAGGGCCCCAGGGAAACAGCTCAGTAAAACCCGGGCACGGATTGAAGGAGGACATGTGCAACAAAACGAACTGACACAAAAGCTGACCCGGCTTAATCAAGATGCTGATGCAAGGACAACGATGCTGATAACAATGCAGGGTAATTGCGTTGTCAGTGTCGGCGATCTCTCCTATCTAAACGTGCCGGCGAT
The DNA here is from genome assembly GCA_041300305.1 of Dehalococcoidia bacterium. Classification (GTDB taxonomy): domain Bacteria; phylum Chloroflexota; class Dehalococcoidia; order GIF9; family UBA5629; genus CAIMUM01. The sequence goes on from JBFYUA010000024.1 coordinate 772, forward strand.
TTCTGCACTGGTGGCCGGGATGTTTTCGGCTACGCAGGAGGTAGCCAGGCTTGTAGGCGAGGACCATTTCTCAATATTATTGCAGCAGGGTGAAAAGCGTAATATCCACATTTCACTGATTGACAACACGATAATGCTGCTTATCATCTTCGATGATGTTATGACAATGGGAAAGGTGAGGTACGTTGCACGCAAGGCCCTCCGCGACATTGCGGATGCATATAGCTATACTAAAGTGGATAAGCAGGTGGATGGGGAGAAGTTCAAAGAGTTCGCCATCAGCCTGATAGACAGTATTTTTGACGAGAAATAGCGCTCATGCCGTATATGAATCATTCGGCCCGGGAAATAAGCTTTAAGATCGTATATTATGGGGCGGCGATGAGCGGAAAAACGACCAATCTATTGCACATCCACAAAGTGCTGTCCGATGACGTGAAGGGCGAGGTGGTCATGTTGGATACTGAAGAAGAGAGGACATTGTTTTTCGACTTTTTCCCGATATACCTGGGGACGATCGAGGGTTTCAAGCTGCGGTTCAACATATATACAGTCCCGGGGCAGGTCATTTACGAGGCGAGCAGAAAGCTGATAGTCAACGGCGCCGACGCCATTGTATTTGTAGTCGACAGCCAGCCTTCGCGCCTTGATGAAAATTTCCAGAGCTGGCAATCGCTCATGACAAATTTGGAGCTGTGCAATGTCGATGCCGGGCAGGTTCCCATAGTCCTTCAGTACAATAAGCGTGACCTTGAGCCCAGGATTGAGATTGGGACAATTGAACGGGCTTTGGGATTGAACGGGATCCCGGTTTTCGAGAGCAGTGCAACAAGAGGAATCGGTGTCGTTGATACGCTCAAAAAGGTGTCGATTATGATGATTGAGCGCTTTTCCACGGCAAATCTGAAATAGAAGGGCCGGCCATGTCTTTGCAGGGAACGCTGGATGATTTTGGAATAATCGAATTGCTGCAAATTCCGTATCATGGTAAGAAGACCTGTAATCTGGTCCTTACCGGTGAGCGTGGCCAGGCGACCCTGTACTATGACAGGGGCCAGATGGTGCATGCCCAATTCCAGGACAAAACCGGGATAAAGGTGGTGGAGGAAATAATTGACTGGGACAAAGGCAGCTTCGAGATAGGGCAGGATGTCCAGCCTCCGGAACGGACCATCAACAAGGATCTGCATACGCTGCTTCTCATCGTTGTCAAAACGCGTGATGAGAGTATTTCTGCCCTGAGCAGGGAACAAAAAAAAGGGGAAACCATCACGGCCTGGCTGACGCAGCAATTGGAGGCGTTTTGCAAATCCAGCGGCCTGGTTGTTTATTTATCAATTATGGACGAATCAGGGGAAATAGTTGCCCGGGCACAGGATACCTCCAGGGCGCAGTCTCTCATCGCCGAACTTGAGCAGTTAGTATCGGATTTAGTTAAAATGTATCCCCGTGCGGGGTTTACCAAGGCAATCTATGAGGACGGGTCAGGTATAGTGAGCACACTGAGAGTGACCGGCCCGTGGACATTGCTGGCAGTATCGGAGAGGGATTGTCCACTGGGTGCAATCTCGCTGGGATTAAATCGGCTGGTGACACAAATAGCGCAAAAAGTTGAGGCTGAAGGCAATGGTCAAGCATCCGGCAGTTAGAATATGGATTAAGCGCGGCCTGATAAATTCGATAGAGGGTCTGTACCTTGCGGCACGCATGCAGAGGCAGGCGGATACTCCCGCGTCTGCACTTGCAGTGGCCGGGTTCAAAGAAGCCGCCCCATTTTTGGAAGCCCTGGATAGTGAGGCGCGCCAGGCGACGGCTGATAAAGGGGATTTTCCCGAAGGTCCCTTATTTGCCGGTATGACCTTTGATACCTTCGTGCAAACCAGCAGCTATGTATCGGTTGTGGAGCTTTTATTCAGGGTGTGCAGGGACTCACCCCTGCAATCTAAATCAACTTCAATCTGCGGCGGGTATGGGCTGGGTAAAACCCATCTTCTGAATGCCACTGAACATGAAATCAAGCGGATCCACCCGGAGAGGCGTACCGTCCTTGTCAACATGCTTGACCTGGCGATTGCCCTGATCAGGGCCAGGCGGCGTGGCAACAGGGGCGAATTCATTAATTTTCTTTGCGGGGCGGATACTCTGCTCATTGACGACATACAATTATGCGAGGCGGACGGCCAGATACAGGAATGTCTTCTCGAGATAATGGAGCGGCAGCCTGCCCGGGACGGACGCCGGCTGGTCCTGAGCTGCGACGTGGACCCGGGCCGGCTGCAGTTAAGTGACGGCCGGCTGAAGGCGGCCATTGCCAGTATTATCACGGCAGAACTTAAACCGCTGGACAGGGTTGAAAGGGGCTTGATGGTCACCCGGCTGGCCGGGGGTTTTAATTTGCCTGCCCAGGTCATGAGCTATATCGCGGAAAATGTAACCGGGAATGTGGGCGAACTGAAGGCCGCGCTTACCCAGTTAATTGCCGCCGCCAGGCACGGGAAAAAGGAGATCGGCCTTGAATTAGTCATGGACATAGTATCCCTGGCTGTAAACAATCGAATGCAGGAGACGGGAACAATTAATGCTAATCCCGGGGGCGATGCCGGTACGGATGCCCGTGCGCCCGGGCAGGACCCCGGGGTACTCAAAGAGATGATACGCTCCGCCCGGGACGGGGCCGAACATGTCCTGGCAAATGAGATTGCTCTGTCCCAGATGATAAATGTGCTCAGTTACAAGAAATCAGCACCTAACGGGCCGCCCATCGCGAGGCTGAAGCTGGCCTTGCAGGCAATACGTGAGGGCGACATGGAAACGGCTTCCGGGTTGATGCAACGCCGGGGGCCGGATTTGCAGCACAACACAGACGCATCCATACCCGTTTCAGAAGATATCCGGGGATGCGGGACGCCGCAGCAGTAAAAGAGGTGAAAAGACAGTGAATACACGGCAAGTATTGAACAACCTGATTGAAGTTGAAGGGATCATCGGGGTGGTGTTTGTTGGACGCGATGGTTTTGTTATTGAATCCGCCGGAGAAAACAGGATCGACACAGAAGCGGTGGGGGCCCTGGTGACAATAGCTTTCAATGCCTATGAAAGGATGGGTAAAGGGTTAAACCTGGGCGCAGCCGCACAAATCATGTCGGAATTTGAACGGAGTATGGTAATGGCTGTGGCGGTTGGAGAAGAAGCGATCCTTGCCGTCGTCGCGGTAGCCAACGCCAACCTGGGCAGCATACGCTTCCAGGTGAAGCGGTACAGCCGCGAACTTGCCACTGCAACCTGAGGAAGGCAATGGGGAGAGGGCCAAAGCCGATGGATAAGACTAAGAGTCAACCGCTGCCTGCAGTTCTTCAAGCGCCCGGGCCATAGCGATGCTGATGAGCGTGCCCATGTTCACTTTTTCCAGGTCAACCAGGCAACCCCACTGGTAGTCCCTGTAAATCATCACGCAGAACATCTTTTTGCCCGCCAGTTCCAGCAGGTAGTAACGGCCAAGGTTAGGGAATCCCGAGTCAGAGAGCGCGCGTTTTATGCGCGGCGTTATTTCGCCGAACAGCGCGACGGCCGCGGGCTGAGTGTTAAAGCCAACCAGGGAAAGGCTGTCCGGTCCCCAGATATCGTCGGCCATGAGGCCCGGGCTGAGCCTTTCACGGAAGGCATCGTGGGCTGTTGCCAGTTTCTTCATATCCATGTAAAGGCCTCCTATTATAGGGTAGTGTAACCATTTCCTTAAACGAGTGTCAAGCCATTGGTCAGGGCGGGCAGCCTGCGGGTTACACGTTCTAATTAAAATTTTGGTATTATATGTGAGTTTTTTAAGGGGAGAATTCATCACCATGCGTATATGCATCCTCAGTTACCGCAGCTATGCCTATTCCGGCGGCCAGGGCATCTACATGCGCTACTTGAGCAATGCCCTCAGGGACCTCGGCCATCAAGTCGAC
>JBFYUA010000042.1:0-4730 GCA_041300305.1 Dehalococcoidia bacterium
ATCCTGTCCAGGAATTATAAGAAATTGGTGGAATCAGGCAAATCTACCGACTGGCACAGGACCGGGGGTGGATTCTGGGGTGGTGGAGGTGGAGGCGGAGGTGGTGGTTTCGGCGGATTTGGCGGCGGCAGCTCGGGTGGTGGCGGTGCCAGCGGTGGGTGGTAATTCAGGCTTGAATATTTAATAGTAGAAGTTCCTTCAGTCGAAGGAGCTTCTTAATTATTATCGACGTTTCAGTAATTTACCGGGGCAAATAATTCCTATGGTTTTCAGTATGGCCTGGGCAATCCCAGCTTGAATTGGCCAATAACGTTCTTCTGTATCTCGATGGTGCCTGCCGCGCTGAACCAGCCTGCGTTGAGCAGGTAGAGGTTTTGCAGCCGTCCCTGCAGCTTGGACCACTTGGAATCAGGGCTGATCTGCGAATAGGCCCCGATTATCTCAAGTCCCGTCTTGGCCAGGTTCTCGGTAACTAAATTGCTGTAAAGCTTGTTCCTGGCGGCCTCATAACCGGGCATTTTGCCGGTGCTCATCTTCCACATTATCTCCAGGCCGAAGGCGCGCAGCGTCTCTAATTCTATGGCCCTTTCGGCCAGTTTATTGCGTACCACCGGGTTGGCGCTCAGCGGCCGGCCTTTGTGATAGGTTTCCCTGCAGAAGCGCACCAGCATATCTATCAGGCGCCTGCCGGCGCCCAGTATGTGCGGGGCCATGGACAGCCGTTCAATGGCCAGGGCCGGGATGAGCATATAAAAGCCTTTGTTCTCCTCGCCTACCAGGTTGGAAGCCGGCACCCGGACATTGTCGAAGAACAGCTCGTTGAAGCTGTGTACGCCTGCCAGGTTGACTAATGGCCGGGTCGTTATGCCGGGGCTTTGCATATCGACGATGATGATGCTCATGCTCTTGTGTATTTTGCTGATAGTGGGGTCGGTTTTGCAGGCCAGCCAGCACCAGCGCGCGCGGTGAGCGCAGCTCGTCCAGACCTTCTGGCCGTTTATCACGTATTCATCACCCGAGCGGATGGCAGTGGTCTTGATCTTATTGTAGTCGGAGCCGGAATCAGGTTCGCTGTAGGCGGTGCACCAGATGCCGTCTGGGTCGCCCGAGGCGATCATTGGCAGGTACTTTTTTTTCTGCTCTTCGTTGCCGAACAGCATCAGGCTGGGCCCGTTGATGCCGGTGCCCGAGATGCCCATGCCGGTGCCGGGTATTTCGTGATACCCTGCTTCCTCGAGGTAGGCGAATTGTTCCCAGTAGGACGCGTTGCTGCCGCCGTACTGCTCGGGCCAGCCCATGCATAGCCAGCCTCTAGCGGCCAACTTTTTCGATATGCTGAGCGAGAATTCCCAGTCCTCGTCTTCGCTCTCCTCTTCCAGCATGGCCGTGTGGTAGGGCTTGCCGGCTACTTCCGCCAGGGCGAATTTTCTGACTTCCGCCCTTAATTTCTCTGCCTTGGCTCCAAGTTCAAAATCCATTTTCAGCCTCCGGGCTATCAGCGTTATGATAAATTTCGCACGCAGGAAAACGCGATTCATATTGTATTACAAATTGCCCGTGATTGGTAGGGCGGGTTTTATTTGCCAGCGGGTTAGTATAAATTTACAATATCATTGTATTTATGATTGAAAACGAGAGGGTTAGAGCTATGTCACAGGAATTGGGCAAGATAGAAAAACCGGAAGTCGGCAGCTTTAAACAAAACAGGAAAGTGATGCAGGTCCCGCTGATCTATGCGGGTAAGGATGCGCCGGCCGAATATGCGGAGCTTTTCGAGAAATACTGGCAGCAGGTGGCCGAGAATATAGCCAAACTGGAGAGCCGTTTGGGCAGCGCAACGGTCATTTTCCATGAAACCGTGAGCGAAGGGGGTGATGAAGGCCTCAAGATACTGGAGACGCTCAACTTGAAAAGCCACGAGCTTGCCTGCGGCCGCTGCAGGGGTGAAGCGCGGCTGCACTGTGTCGAGGACCCCGATATGCTCACCGAGGTCATGGACTGGGAGCGCTGCCTGGTGATGGGGTTCCTCAATGATAAGGTAGCCACCAGGGTATACGAGTTTTACAGCGAAGCCAACCGTAAGAGGTATCAGTATATCAGCAAGGCCATCGACGAGGCGCTGAGGGAAGGCGATGTGGCGCTGCTCTTTATCCGCGAAGGCCACCTGGTGCAGTTCCCCCGGGATATTGATGTCTTCAGCGTGGCCCCACCCGCGCTGGACGAGATACACCGCTGGGCGCGCGACCGCGCTGCCATGCGGGAGAAGGGCCCGGAAAATACGGATTAGTTCAGCACTTCAGCAGCGGTATTTTACCGGCTTCCCGGGGTTCCAGGTAAAGGGCATCCGCCGGGCAGGCCCACATGCAGAGGCCGCAGCCGATACAGCGTTGCTCATCTCGCACCAGCTTTCCGTTCTCCATTTTGAGCGCTTTCACCCAGCAGCGGTCGATGCAGGCTTCGCAGGCGGTACAATCATCCTGTTTGATGTGAATTAAATACCTGGCGTTAACCATTTGGCTGGGCGCCGGGGCGTTTTTCAGCCCTCTTAAAATAAAACAGTGGCAGCCGCAGCAGTTGCACAGCAGGTTGGTGAATTGGCCGGGACTATTGGTATAGTTATGAACCAAACCGGCCTCCTCAGCTTCGTCGAGGACCTTTAACGCCTCTTCTTTGTTAAGTCTTTTAGTGAAACCGCGTTCGATGGAGAATAGGGCCGACTCACCCATGACCATGCAGTTGCCCATCGGCTCATTGCTGGGTTTGCCCAGCAGATTGCCCTGGTGCCTGCAGACGCAGGTCCCGGCGGCTATATGCTCGGTATCCAGTATCAGTTGTTTCATCTCCTTGTATGGGATGGGGGAGGTAAGCTGTTTTATCTCCTTATCCACCGGCACTTTTCTGCCCGGCGCTGACTTCTCGATTTTAGGCGGTTTGCCCGACATAAACTCCCGCCGGACGGCTTTGGAGTAATCATTTAAGAGGACAGCCCATTTCTTGCTTCGTTCGTCAACAATCCCCTTCATAAGCTGGAACTCGAACAGGCCGGGCACAAAGGGCAGTCCCTCGTAGAGTTTTTCCCCGCCTGCTTCTTTAATGTGTATAAGGCCTTTATCTCCCATCGTCTCAAGTTGAGCTGCCACTTTCTTAAGGTCTTTCGTGCCAAGGTTTGCCGCTATCTCCTCGACTGTTGCGTATTCAATAGGCATAGCGCAGGCTATGGCGGCTTCCTCAGGTGTAAACAGGAATTCCGCCAGGTCGTAGAATTCCTGGCAGGTAACCGCAGGCACATAAGTACCCCTGGCATTAAGCGCGGCTGCCAGTTTATCGTAAATCGCATCAGTCATTTCTCACCTCTTTTTTGTTACTTGGTATTATTATGCCCTCAGGGGGATTTTGCCGGCCGGCCTTGGCTCCAGCACGAGGGCGTTGGTCGGGCAGACCCACATGCAGATACCGCAGCCTATGCAGCGCAACTCCTCCCTCACCAGTTTACCGTCCACGATTTTCAAGGCATCCATCTGGCATCTCGGTATGCAGGCTTCGCAGGCCGTGCAATCCTCTTCTTTGATACTGACGACCCACCTCGCATTGACTGCCAGGCTGGGAACGGGCGATTTGCTGACGCCGCGGATTATCATGCAGCGGTCCTTGTAGCAGTTGCAGAGCAGGTTGGTGAACTGGTCGGGACTGTTTGCGAAGGAGTGGATGAGGCCGGCATCCTCCGCTTCCTCAATCCTTTTAATGGCCTCTTCTCTGGTCATGCGCGTTGTGAAGCCCCGCTCGGTGGCGAACTGCGCGGACTCACCGAGTATCATGCAGTTATTGACCGGCTTGTCCGACGGTTTGCCGAGCAGGGCCGCCTGGTGACGGCAGATACATGTCCCCACCGATATATAGCCGGTCTTCATTAACAGCTCCTTCAGTTCTTCGAAGGGTACTATGGTCGACTTGTGTTCGATTTCCTTATCGACGGCGACCTTCTTGCCCGGTGCAAATGACTGGAGTTCAGGCGCATCGCCTGACATGAGTGTTTTAATCATGGCCCTGGCGTAATCCCGCAGCAGGGTGGCTATCTTCTTATGGCGATCGTCCACAATGCCGCGCATGAGCTGAAATTCCGTGATGCCCGGCACAAAAGGCAGGGCTTCGTACAATTTTACCCCTTCCCGTTCCTTTATGTGGATGAGTCCCTTATCACCCATCGTTTCAAGCTGGTCTGCCAGCTTCTTAATGTCAGTGGTGGGGAGGTGTCCGGCTATCTCCTCCACGCTCGCGTTCCCCAGCGGCATAGCGACAGCAATGGCAGCCTCCTCGGGAGTGAAGAGGAAGCTAACCAGGTCATAGAATTCATCGCATATCACCGCGGGGAAGGCCGTTGAGCGGGCATTCAGCGCACCTGCCAGTTTGGTAAAAATGGGATCAGCCATAAGTCACCTCACACGATTATTTTGGGGCATATATTTTGCACACAATAATTTTGTGTGCAGTCTAACAAGAAAAATGCAGGCTGTCAAGAGGCGGCAGGCTTAATTACAGCAGACCTTTGGTCAGTCCGCCGTCAACCTGGATGGTGGCGCCCGTGATGTAGCTGGCCCTTTCGGAGGCCAGGAAGATGGCCAGGTTGGCGACCTCTTCAGGTGTGCCGCAGCGCTTGACGGGGATGCCGGACGCTATCTCGGCAAGCGTGCTTTCATAGGACTTGTTGTGGCTTTCGGCCCTTTTCTTCACGA
>JBFYUA010000046.1:0-4681 GCA_041300305.1 Dehalococcoidia bacterium
GGCTTCCGATAGTATTGCATTTGATTATAGTTGCTCACCTGATAGGCGACTGGTTCAAGAGATTTGTTGTGGGTAAATACTATACGGGAAGCCGGTTTGTCATGGGGCGCTCGCTGGGCAGCGCTTCGGCCATCGACCTGGCAGCGGGTCACCTGGGCTGGTACAGTGGGGTGGTAATCGAGAGCGGATTTTGCGACGTATCGGACCTGCTGGGCAGGCTGGGAATGGTACTAAAGCAGTCCGGGCAGAAAGCAGCGGCTTCACCTGGATTTGACCGCGTCACCAGGATAACCATGCCGGCGCTGATTATTCACAGCGAATATGACTCCATCGTGCCGTTGGCCGAGGGGGAAAAGATCTACCGCAACATCGCTTCGCAGGAAAAAAAACTGGTGATTGTACCGGACGCCGACCACAATACCATTTTTGCCGAAGGTACAGAGCTGTATTTGCGCGAACTGGCGGCCTTTGTAGTTAAATACGGGTAAAAAAAAGCCCCCTCCGCGCGGAGGGGGCTTTTTATAACAGGGCTACTTCTTTTCCGGTTTAGCGGGTTTTTCAGCCTTATCGGCTTTCTCAGCGGATTCCCCTTCCTTCAGTTCGCCTTCCACGGCCTCCGCACCTGCAGCGGCAGCTTCAGCCGGGGCCTCTTCGACCGCCTTGCGGACTTCGGAGACCTTGATAAGCATTTGCTCAGGGTCGGCAAGGATGGTGATTTTATCGCTGACCTTAATGTCTTTTACGTGAAGCGATTGCTCGGGCAGCGCCAGGCTGGAGATGTCTACCTCGATGTTGTGGGGCAGGTCGTCGGGCAGCGCCTCTATCTGCAGTGTATTCATAGCATGCAGCAGGGAAACGTTTTTGAGCTTCAAGGCCGGGGCGTCACCGGTAAACACCAGAGGCACTTCTGCCTTGAGCTTCTCGGCCATGTTCACCTGGTAAAAATCCACGTGGGTGGGCTCGCCGGTCATGAGGTTGCGCTGCACCCCGCGTATCAGCACCATGCTGGGCGAGGCCGAATCGGAGGTTTTTATGGAGATAAGGTCGGTGCCGCCGGCCCTGGCCAGTATATGGCCAAGCTTGCGCACCTCCACCTGCACGGACTTCGATTCGATGCCGTGACCATAGATATTGCAGGGTATCAGCCCGCCCCTGCGCAGAAACCTTACTTTTTTCCCGGTTATTTCCCTTTTTAATACTTCAAGTTCAAGTCTTTTCATATTCTTTCTCCAGAGTTAGTAACAAAACATAAAGATTATCCCGTTTGAACCTGAAAGTCAAATTTCAGGCTTAAAATTGGATTTTTGCGCCCGGGCACGGCATGTTGCCTGCTTCCCCTGCAGGCCGCAGAGGTTGCAATCCTCCAGCCGGCAATCTGCAGTCAGGCGGCCGGACAGCATATTCTGCCGCTCCGCTTTGAGGAAGGCACTGCTCACGCCGGAACTGATATGGCTCCACGGCAATAACTCGTCAGGGTCGCGCTCACGGTGCGCATAACAAGCGGGGTCGATGCCGCATTCAGCAAAGGCCTGCTGCCACCTTGTGAAATCGAAGAACTCGCTCCAGGTATCCAGCCGGCAGCCTTTCTTCCAGGCGGTGTAAATAACCGCCCCCAGGCGCCTGTCGCCGCGCGCCAGCACCGCCTCTAAGAAGCTGATTTTGGGATCGTGCCAGGACAACTGCACACCGCTGCGGCGCAACTGGTCCTGTAGCAGGGTGTGCTTTGCGCTGAGCGCCTGCTCATGCTCCTGGGCCGACCACTGGCAGGGAGTATGCGGCTTGGGCACAAATGAGGAAATTGATACCCGCACGCGGGGCGGACGGCCACGGATGGATTTGCCCAGCCGGCTGACCGAGTCTATCAGTCCGGCAATGTCCCGCACGTCATCCATGGTTTCCGTGGGAAGGCCGATCATGAAGTAAAGCTTGAGGTTCATCCAGTCTTTTTCAAAGGCGGCAGAGAAGGTTTCCATCATGGCCTGCTGCGGTATCCATTTATTGATGGAGCTGCGCAGGCGTTCGCTGCCGGCTTCAGGGGCAAAGGTCAGTGTGGTCTTGCGCCCGGATGGCAGGGAGCCAATTAACTCGATGGATGATTTGTCTAACCGCAGGCTGGGGAGGGAGATGGACAGGCCCTGGCGGGCGAATTTGGCGGTCAGGCTGGCGACCAGGTGGCCTATGCTGCTGTAATCTCCCGAACTGAGCGAGATGAGCGCCAGTGTGTTGTAGCCACAATTATTTATCAGGCAGCCGGCAGCTTCAATTACCTGTTCTTCGGGCAGTTCACGGACGGGACGGTACAGGGTACCGGCCTGGCAGAAGCGGCAGCCGCGGGTGCAGCCGCGCTGTATCTCAATGGCGGCACGGTCATGGATGACCTCGATATATGGCACGACCGGCCTGACAACAGGCCTGAGCTGCCCCGCTATGGCACGCTCGATTGTATCAGGCGCGTTGTTATCAGAAGGACGCAGGGAAGCCAGGCCGCCGTCCGCATGGTAAGAGGGAGAGTAGAAACGCGGAACATAAAAGCCGGGCCGGCAGGCCAGCCGGCGCAGTAGTTCCGCCCGGTCATTTTTACAGGATTGAACCGTTTGAACGAGACCGGCCAGCGCGTCTTCCGCTTCGCCGGCAAAGAAAACATCGATGAAGTCGGAGAGCGGTTCGGGGTTCATGGCGCAGCTTCCTCCCGCTATAACCAGGGGGCAGGCGCCATCGCGGTCGCGGCTGAAAACGGGGATGCCGGACAGGTCAAGCATGTTAAGTACCGTGGTACAGCTCAATTCATACCCCAGCGAGAAGCCGATGATATCGAACTGGCGCAGCGGGCGGCGGGTCTCAAGTGTAAATAAAGGAATATTGTTACGGCGCAATTGCTCTTCCATATCAGGCCAGGGCGCGTAGGTACGCTCGGCAAGCACCCCCGGCAGGGAATTGAGCAGTTCGTAGAGTACAGGTATGGCCATGTTGGACATGCCTACCTCATAGATGTCGGGAAAGGCCAGAGCCACGCGCACAGAAGCCCCATCCCAGTCCCCGGGCAGGGAATTCCATTCGCCGCCGCTGTACCTGGCCGGCTTTACCACATTATGAAACAGGGTATCGTCAATATTCGGCATATCGTTTCAGCCTTCGCTTTTATTATCGCATGATTTGCCGCAAAGCGTTGACACTCTATAGCTAAAAGAGTATAAATAGCTGCCCATGCATAGCGGCTAACCTGTGCAGGCATACGTTTAATTACGCAGCCGGGGTGAGGGAAAAAGTGAAAACGAGCGGGCGGCAGGCCAGATTTGAAGGTATCTCTGAAAAACCTGTTTTGAAAAATGGCAGGTCCGGGCAGGGATATGCCGCCAAAGGGAAACCGCCCGTGGAAACGCAGCATGCTACAGACTTGCTCGGCAGTTTAAGCGCGGGCGTCTGCATTTTCGATAAGTATGGCGCCATCACCTTCTGTAACGGTCGTTTTGCTGAACTGGCCGGGCAGACTGTCAGAAAACTGGTAGGCAGGAAGCTGAGGAAAAACGTATTGTGGGGGGCGCGGGGGCAGCCGGACCAATTCAGGGAGCTTTTCAGCAGGGTCAGAGAATCGCGGCAGGCGCTGACGCTGCGGGCGATGCCTGTAACTAAGGGAGGGACACGCTACTGGGACCTGGCGCTTAAGCCGCATATTTCGCGCAAGAAAAAATATGAGGGCATGAGCCTGCTGGTGCAGGATGTAACACAAGCACGGGAAAAGGAAAATGCCTGTCAACTGCTGAGCAGCTATTATGCGGCCGCGCTTCTGCAGACTTCACCGCAGGCACTTTTGGAAGAAGCGGTCAGGTTGCTGTGCGAATTCAGTGATTGCCCATCAGTACAAATCCTGGTGCTTGACCGCTATAAGGGCGGCGTGGTGAAAGCGGCCAGCGAACGCGGTCCGGGACTGTGGGACAGCGGGCAAAATGTGACGCAGGCTTTCATCGAGGACCTTTTCGGCCACCCGCAGGACGGAATGGGTGTTTGCCGCAAGGATACGGGCTCCATATACCTGGCGGACGTCGGCGCACTGGAAAGCGGACTGGGCGGCAATCTGAAGGAGCTGGTTGCCGCTGCCTGTGACTCGTACGGGTATAACGCACTGGCCATTATGCCGGTCAGGCTGGGAGATCAGTATGCCGGCTATATCCAGCTTGCCAGTCACCGGGTAAATGGCATCACGCAAGAAACTATGGGGGTTGCGGAAAAAATTGCCGGGCACCTGCGGGTAATATTGGAGCATGCCGGACTGAAAGATGAATTACTCAGGCAGCGGCAGGGCCTGCTCCAGCAGGTCTACGAAAGGTCGGCCCACCTCGAATCGCTGTGCGAAAGGCTCAAACAGGAGATGGCCGAGCGTAAAAATACACAGGAAGAAATGCGGGTGCAACGGGACCTGGCCATTTCACTTAACGGCATAGAGTCTATAGATGAGGCCCTGGAGCTGTGTCTCGATACGGCCATCACGGTATCGGGTATGGATAGCGGCGGCATCTACCTGGTTGACCCCCTGGCAGATGGCTTTAAACTGGCCTGCGCACGCGGTTTAAATGACGATTTCGTAAAACTGGTTTCTTATCAAAACGCCGCCAAACCCGGCTGGAACCTGGTAATGGGGGGTACAAGCCTGTTCGGCAGGTACAGTGAAGATCGGAAGAGCACA
>JBFYUA010000085.1:0-4554 GCA_041300305.1 Dehalococcoidia bacterium
GATGCCGGTGGCCACCGCCGCCCCCCTGCCATGCGCCGATTCCGCCATGTCGACGTCGAAGTAGTTGTAAGCGAAGACCGAGCAACCAGGGGGTGGGATGCCGATGACCCTCTCCTGCAAGCCCATCTCGTCGATGACCTCGCAGACCAGCCGGTGCGCCACCGAGTGCCCGCAACCCGGGCAGTAATGGAAAGGGGTCTTTTTCAGTGATTTAGGATGGGTATATATTGCCTTCATTACTTCAAACCTTTCTGGTAATACAGCCTCGAGATGACCCTCGATACTTCGCTGGGGTTGGGTATCACGCCGCCCGGGCGGCCGTAAAATGCCATCTCACCCTGGCCGGCCAGGGCCAGTTGCACGTCCTCCACCATCTGCCCCATATTCATTTCGAACACCAGGTATTGTTTGATGGACTTGGCCAATTCCCTGAGCGGCTCATCGGGGAAGGGCCAGAGCGTTACCGGGCGCACCAGGCCGACCTTGAGACCCTCGGCGCGCAGGTTCTTGATGGCGCCTTTGGCGATGCGGGCGGCGATGCCGAAGGCCACCACAATCAACCTGGCGTCTTCAGTCATAAATGTATCATAGGTGGTCTCTTCCTTCTTGATGAGCGTATAGCGGCGGAACAGGCTCCAGTTTATCTCCTCCAGCTCCGCCGGGTTAGAGGTGAAGGTCTTGATTATCCTGCTGGGACGGCCCCTGGCGCCCCGCAGGGAACCCTCCCTGACTAACAGGACGGATGGCGCTTCACGTTTGAATTCCACCGGCTCCTTCATCTGGCCCAGCACACCGTCCCCCAGGATTATCACCGGTATCTTATACTTATCGGCCAGGTCGAAGGCCCGCATGGTCATATCGGCCAGTTCCTGGACCGACGAAGGCCCCAGCACGATGGTGCGGTAATCGCCGTGCCCGCCCCCGCGCGTGGCCTGGAAGTAATCTGATTGCGCGGCCGAGATGCTGCCCAGTCCCGGGCCGCCGCGTTGCATATTAACGATGACCGCCGGCAATTCGCAGGCCGCCAGGTAGGAGATACCCTCCTGCTTGAGGCTGATGCCAGGGCTGGATGATGAGGTCATGGCCCTGGCCCCGGCCACGCTGGCGCCATAAACCATGTTGATAGCTGCCACCTCACTCTCGGCTTGCACGAAGGCGCAGCCTTTACGCCTGCTGAGGTGCGTGGCCATGTACTCGGTAAGCTCGTTCTGCGGGGTGATCGGGTAGCCGAAATAGCACTGGCAACCGGCGCGGATGGCCGCCTCGGCGATGGCGCTGTTGCCGTCCATCAGGGCCTTAGTCACGGTACACCTCGATGGCCACCTCGGGGCAGACGATGGCGCAAATGGCGCAGCCGGTGCATTGGCCGTCATCCTTAAATTCAGCGCTCTGGTAGCCTGCTGCATTGAGTTTGCCCGATTGCACAATGACCTTCTTCGGACAGAAATGTATGCACAGCCCGCACTCCTTGCAAAGCTCGCGGGAGATGGTGATCTTCCCTTTGACAGGTTTTACTGCCGGTCCCTTATCAGGCACGTTCGTCCTTTATATGAAAACCGGGCCTTACCAGCCCGGCTGCACTATTTATTTTAGGCGCAGGCGGGTCGGATGGCAAATAGAGAGATGATCTGACGGACTCAAAAATTCTCCGCGGCCCTGTATCACTTTCAGAATTGCTCCAGTACCTGCCGGAATGGTGTGACGGGAATACTCAGGTCCCCGCTGTAGGGGAAATCCATCAACAGGATGGTGAAAAGTATCAGCACAATCAGTACCGCCAGCATGGTGGTCATGGTAAGCTGTGCATAGAGGTTCTCCGACCCGAAAAAGAAGGTGAAAACCACCGTGATGATGCCGCCCAACAGCAGCACGAACCACAGCGAAGGGTGCAGGCCCGAAGCGGAATCCTGCAGCCGCTGCCTCCTCATCTCAACCGCCTGGTTCATTTTTTGCAGCATCTCGCTGAAAAATATCTTCTCAGCTTCAGTTTTAGGTTCGAAGCTTGCGGTTATTTCCCACACTTTTTCGGCCGCCGCCGCCGCCTCCACGCTCTTCTCCCCCCGCTGCATCTGCGGCCACTCATATTTGATCACTGCATCCAGATAAGCAGCATTGGCCGCAAGGAACCGGACCCTGAACTGTTCGGGCAGCCCGGTTGAATCGCGGTAAATCTGGGCAAAGTAGTTGGCTTCCTGGACGGTGTTGTTCTGCGCCCTGTCGAAGTCCTGCCAGACAATGACCAGTACAAAGGCCAGCATCACCGCATAGATTACCCCGATGGTGCTGAATATCGGGCCGGCGATATCATGGTGTTCCTTAAATTTCTTTATATCCAACAAACGGCGCACCAGCAGCACGCCGCCCACGGCGGTGCCCACAGCTATGGCCAGCATTATGGCGGCTATCAGCCAGGTGGGGATATTCAGCAGTATCCATTGTTGTAAAGGCATATTTACCTCGTTTCTCTGGAGCAACAGCCCACTTTCTCGTGTCCTCTATCTAACAACAACTGCCACCGAAACGTCAAGTATTTATAAGTTATTGAGGTCAGCCCTGCGAATAAATTATCCCGGCTTGAAATCATCGGGCCGTGCATATAGAATGTCACCTGATTCTGAGTAATTGAGGGAGGTCTGCTAATGGATGAATTGAAACAACTCGTCATAGACGGCAAGTCCGATAAAGCCGTCGCCCTGGTAGTAAAGCTAATGGACGAAGGCAGGGCCCCTGATGAGATCATGGGCCAGGCGCTGATACCGGCCATGGACGTGGTCGGCAAGCTTTTCCAGGATGGCGAATATTTTTTGCCGGAACTGCTGGTGGCCGCCAGGGCCATGCAGAAAAGCGTAGAGGTCATCAAGCAGCGTTCGCCCGCCGGGTCAGTAAGCAAGAGCGGCAGGGCCGTGGTGGGCACGGTGAAGGGGGACCTCCATGATATCGGCAAGAACCTGCTGGCCATGGCGCTGGAGGGCGCTGGATTTGAGGTAGTGGACCTCGGCAGTGACGTTGCCGCCGAGCAGTTTGTCGTGGCCGTAAAAGAGCATAAGCCCGATGTGGTGGGCATGTCGGCCCTGCTCTCCACGACCATGTACATGATGAAGGACGTCATCGAGGCTATTGATAAGGCGGGACTGCACAGCGGAGTAAAGATCATGGTTGGCGGTGCGCCGCTCAGCGATGATTACGCTAAAAAGATAGGCGCTGATTTCTACGGGCCGGACTGCGTGGCCGGCAGGGATTACGCCCGTTCCGTGGTTGCGCATAAAAATTAGGCCCCTTAATTGCCAATTAGAGGAGGCAGCTTATGAGCAGTGCCCGAAAAGACGGGATGACGCCCAAAGAACGTATCCACGCGGCGGCCAAGGGCCTGTCAACCGACCGTGTCCCCGTTTTCTACTGGATCGAGGCGCACACCGGCTGCAAGCTGATGGCGGAATATAAGCCATCCAGCCACCGGGGCAGGAACCTGTTGGCTAAACTCTTCTGGGGCAGGTTCAAAAGCGGCGGGTACATGCAGGCCGGCGAGCTCTGGCGGTTCCTGCCCCTGCTATGGGACATCCACAGCTATAATTTTGCCAACGCCTACGGCATCGACATGGGCGCCGACATGGTACTGGCCTCCTATGCCACGCCGTCTTACAGCAAGTGGGCATACAAGAAAGGGCACATCGACGTGGTGGATATCTACGGCGTGGGCCGCAAGATCGGCGGCGGCATCTACCCCGACATGATAGACCCCCCGGTCAAAAACCTGGCTGACCTGAAGAATTATCCCCTGCCCGATACCTCCAGGGACAGCCTCTATAATATCTTCCGCCAGTACAGGAAACAGTACCCGAATTACAGCATAGCTGCCGAATCCTGGGGCCCGCACGATTGGACCGCCAACCAGATGATTGGCCTGGAAAGATATATGACCTGGCTGGTGGAATACCCGGATGAGCTTAAAGCATTCATGGACCGCTTCATCGACCACGAGATAGAGATAGCGCGCAGGAGCGTCAGGGCCGGGGCGGACGTAGTTTTTATCTATGACGATTACGGCTACAACAACCGCCCGCTCATATCGATGAAGATGTGGAAGGACTTCATGTACCCCCGGCTGAAAAAGCAGGTAGATGCGGCGCACGAGGATGGCGCTTTAGTATGCCTGCATTCCTGCGGGTACCAGATGTCGTTCCTCGAGCATTACGTTGAGCTGGGCATCGATATGCTGCAGTCATTTCAGCCGGCCGCCGGCAACGACTTCAAGCTGGCTCAGGATAAATATGGCGATAAACTGACCTTCATCACGGGCATCGATATCCAGAGGGGTGAGGCCATGACGCCTGCTGAATTCAGGGACGATATCCTCGATTTCTACCGCACAGGCAAAGCAAAACACCGCCATATACTGGGCACCACCCATGAACTGCAGTACACCATGCCCGACGATAATATCAAGATTCTCTTCGAAACAGTCAAGGATATCCAGGCCGGTAAATATAGCTGACTATCCACCTGTCACCGCCGGGAAGATATGCAGGATATCGCCATCCTGGATGCTGTTATCTT
>JBFYUA010000134.1:0-7303 GCA_041300305.1 Dehalococcoidia bacterium
GATCTTGTAAGCACGGTGGTCCTTATCTGCAGGTTGGTAAACGCGTTTTTGGATTCAGGTTCGGCCTGGACGGTAAGCATATAGTCGCCGGCAATGGTTTTCTCGGACGGCCTGACTGTAATCAGTACTTCTTTGGTATCACCGGCTTTAAGAGAATCGATTTTATCCGGTTTACAGGTCACGGTCCAGCCGTTAGGCCTGTCCTGTGCCTTGCAGGTGACTTCCACCTTATCCAGGTCCGCGGACCCTGAATTGCCGACGACCACGGTGAAGGTATTATCCTGCCCGGCGGTAGCTTCCGTATTTAACCTGCCGTCCGGGGTCGTCATCTTCATGTCATAGGAGGCCGTGACAATCGCTTTGAGGACTATCGAGGATTTTAAATCACCGCTGCTGACTTCAAAAGTGACGGGGTATTCGCCCGGCAGGGGGACCCTCCACGTGTAAGGCCTGACAGTCAGCTTCACTGTCTCGGGATAGCCTTTATTTGCGTCAAGGCGGATAGCAGCGATTTCCTGGCCTTCTCCGTAACCGGGTGCAATGGCGGATACGAAACCTTCGGGCACAACCGCCTTCAGATTAAATATTTTCGATTCTTTTCCTCCGGAATACGTGACGCTGATGCTGTAAGAGTAATTCAACCCGGCGTAGCTGCTAAGAGCGGGATACTGGCAGGTCAACTCCAGTTTCTCCGCGGGCTGGGCTTCATCACGGAGAATAATCGGGGAAACATCCGGGCTGCCTCCGGTTCGCGCGGCGCTTACAACGGGAAGGCCTGATAAACCTGTGGCAATCAGCGCCATTGCGATAAAGCCTGTAACGGCGCCAATGACTGTTTTCCTGGTCATAAGTGAACCTCCATCATCATAAAAACATAATCTCAAACTGAAGGAAATCAGGGGCGGAAATAGTCTCAGTAAACGGAGATATAATGTAGCTGAATATCAAATTACTGTCAAATAGGGCGCCTGATTGGCCTTTATGACCCGAAACTTTTGATAAGGCTGGCCATTTCTATAGCGCTATTGGCCGCGGCAAAACCCCGGTTGCCCTCTTTGGCGCCCGCCCGCTCGATAGCCTGCTCCAGGTTATCGGCAGTAATAATGCCCTGGATTACGGGTATACCGCTATCGAGGCTCAGCCTGGCAATACCTTTATTTACCTCAGAGGCTACGTACTCGAAGTGAGGCGTCCCTCCCCTGATTACACAACCCAGGCAAATCACCGCGTTATACTTTCCTGTCTCCAGCAGTTTCTTGGCGGCCAGGGGTATCTCAAGGCTGCCCGGTGTCCAGGCTATGTCTATATCCTGGTCACTTACCCCATGCCTGATAAGGGAATCCTTAGCGCCCTCTAATAGCCTGCCGGTAATGATTTCATTAAACCGTGAGATAACTATGCCGAATTTAAATCCTTTTCCGGCCAGCATGCCCTGATAAGTTTTAGACATAAAAGTCCTCCTGCAGTTAATACCGGGAAACTATTCATCTATGGTCAATAAATGCTCGAGTTTATCCTGTTTAGTCTTTAAATAACTCCTGTTGTACGGGGTTGGAGTGGCCAAAAGCCGGATGCTTTCAACAACCTCCAACCCATAGCTCTCCAGCCCGATTATCTTCTTGGGATTATTGGTCAATAACCGGATCTTGTGCAATCCAAGGTCTGCCAGTATCTGGGCGCCGATGCCGTAGTCCCGTAAATCGGCATCAAAGCCAAGGGCAATATTGGCTTCCACCGTGTCCATGCCCTGGTCCTGCAATTCATAGGCCCTCAATTTATTATGTAATCCTATGCCGCGGCCTTCCTGGCGCATATAGAGAAAAACCCCCCTGCCCTTATCGGAGATCATCTTCATGGCTAATTGTACCTGGTCCCCACAGTCGCAGCGCAGGCTGCCCAGGACATCCCCTGTAACACATTCGCTGTGCACCCGCACCAGTACCGGGTCAGCGGTGGTTATATCGCCCATCACAAGGGCCACGTGTTCGTCCGTATCGACAGAACTTTTATATGCCCTGATAGTGAAGGCGCCGTACCTGGTAGGGAATTTCGCCTCGGCCACCATTTCAACCAGGCGCTCAGAACGTCTCCTGTATGTGATTAAATCAGCAATGCTGCCAATTTTAATCCCGAAATTTTTCGCCATTATCTCCAGTTGGGGCAGTCTCGCCATTGTCCCGTCAGCATTAAGGATCTCACAGATAACACCTGCCGGGTAAAGCCCGGCCATCTTGGCCAGGTCAACAATAGCCTCTGTATGGCCCGCGCGTACCAGCACGCCGCCTTCCCTGGCCCGCAGGGGAAACATATGCCCCGGCATGGCAATATCATCGGCCCCTGTCTTTGGATCAATCACGGCTTTGACAGTTATCGACCTGTCAAAAGCCGATATGCCGCTGGTCGTCTTATTTTTAGCTTCAATTGAGACGGCAAAGGCAGTGGTAAATTTCGATGTGTTCTCCTGCACCATGGGCGGTATCCGCAGTTCATCCAATCTCTTGCCGACTATCGGCATACAGATCAACCCCCGGGCGTTGGTAGCCATGAAGTTGATCAGATCAGGCGTTACCTTGTCTGCCGCAATAGCCAGGTCCCCCTCGTTTTCGCGGTTTTCATCATCTACTATAATGATGAATTTCCCCCTCTTCACATCTTCTATTATTTCAGGTATCGGAGCTAATGCCATTCATTTACCTCGCTTTTAAATAATCGTACTCATTCAACAGGTTGATTATACCTTCTTGCTTATTTGGATGATAAAATTTCTCGATATACTTGGCCATAATATCAATTTCCAGGTTGACCGCCTGTCCCTGCTTTAACAGTCCCAAATTGGTAATTTTCTGAGTGTATGGGACCAGCGACACGGAAAATTGTGAGTGGTCACAATCGATGACCGTAAGGCTTACCCCGTTGATTGCGACGTAACACTTCTTGACCAGGTATCGCAGGACATCCCCAGGGCAGGCAATGCGGACTATGACCGCGCCGACTTCACGGACAAGCGCGGCTACCTTACCTGTGGCATCCACATGCCCCTGCACAAAATGCCCTCCGATACGGCCCTGCGCAGGCAAGGCCCGTTCCAGGTTAACTTTTTCCCCGGTCCGCAAATTCCCGATATTGGTCAGCCGCTTTGTCTCCGGCATTATTTCAACCGAAAAACCCGACCGGTCTACATCAATAACAGTCAGGCAAGCGCCGTTCACAGCTACGCTGTCCCCTAAGGCAACGTCACTCAATATTTTTGTGGCATTTATGGCCAGGCTCGTCTGCCCGGTTTCCTTGACTGAGCCAATCTCTTCAATAATACCTGTAAACATCGTTTTCTTCTTTAAGTATACCCGCTTATCAAAATCCCATCCTCAAAGCGCTCGAACTTCACGTCCTTAAGCCGCAGCGCTTCACTGACTTTAGCTACACCACTGCCGCCCACCGCTGTTTTTGCCTCCTCTCCTCCGACAATTATCGGCGCTATAAAAGCAAGGACTTTATCCACAAGATGTCTATCAAAAAAATGGCCTAACAGGTTGCTGCCGCCCTCAACCATGACCGTGGTAACCTGCCTTTGCCCGAGTATTTTCAGCAGTTCAGCAATATCTATCGTCCCGTCTGTTGAGCTTAACACTAAATACTCAGTACCATCCCGGGCTGAATTGCGTTTATCATCACTTAGATAGCGGTCGGCAACAGCTACCAGTGTTTTACCCGGTTCCGAAAAAATCCTGGATGTGGTTGGGACCCTCCCTTTACCGTCAACTATTACCCTTAGCGGCTGCAATTTTGAGCGCCCGGCTTTACCGCTATAACCGCGGGCGGTAAGCTGAGGATCGTCGGCAAGTATGGTATTGGCGCCAACCATCACGGCGTCGACTATGTGCCGTTGACCATGCGCATAATTGCGCGCTTCATCAGCCGTGATCCACTTCGAATCACCCGTCCTGGTGGCGATTTTGCCATCCAGGCTCATGGCGAACTTGGCTATTACAAAGGGCAACCCGGTCCTGATATATTTGAAATAGCCTTCATTTATCTCCCGGGCTTTTTGCTCATATTCCCCAACGACTGTTTTGATCCCCGCAGCTTCCAATTGTTCTATTCCCTTCCCGCAAACCTTCGGGTTCGGGTCACTTATGGCAATATGCACCTCGGAAATGCCGGCATTGATGATGGCAACCGTGCACGGTGGGGTCTTGCCATGATGGCAGCAGGGTTCAAGCGTAACGTACATGGTCGCACCCCTGGCCCTTTCTCCTGCCTGGTTGATTGCCATAACTTCGGCATGCGCCAGTCCCGGTTGCTGGGTATGGCCCAGTCCCACCACCACGCCATCATGTACAAGCACGGCGCCGACCGCGGGGTTGGGGCTGGTATAACCCAGGGCCAGTTCCGCCATGGAAAGGGAATACGCCATAAAATCAGGAGGCCGGCTAAACATATCTGTCCAAATAACTGTATTTTGAATCTTCTTGAAGAATCGAGGACTATCAAGTACCTGACCCGGGTATTTACATCTTGGAACTTACTGATTCAATTACGAATCAATTTTAGCATCCGGCTGCTGTACTAAGCAATAATTATGGCCCTGTGAGGTTACCCACAGGGCCATAACCGTAATGAAGTGAAATCAGTCGATTGAGTAAACCAGTTCTACGTTTACCTGGAACTCCAATTCCCCGGCGCTGATAGGGGTAGGCGAAGGCGCCATGGCGGCCTCGCCGGCAAATTTCATATAGTTGTTACGCACCTGCGGTGTGTATTCGGTGCTTTCATTAACATAAAGCAATTTGCCCAGCTTCACTCCTGAAAGCTGCGCCATCTGTTTGGCCTTTTCCATGGCATATGCAACAGCTTTTTCACGGGCTATTTTATAGAAAGGTGTGGGGTCATCAACACTGAAGCTGATACCATTTACCCTGATGAGGTCCCCACCCGATGCCGCGGCATTGTCAATTATCGAGCCTGCTTTCCCTATGTCCCTGATCTTGGCGTTGACTGTGTTGGAAACCTTGTAACCTATTACCTCGTAAGTACTCTGCTTTTCATCCCACCTTGTGACCTGCTGGATATTGTACTGGCTGGTCTGTATGTCCTTGTCCGCGATACCGCTGTTTTTCAATACCTGCATAATACTGGTCATGGCTTCCACGGCATCTTTTTGCGCCTGTGCCACCGTCTTTTGCTGTGATTCAACACCTATGGTCAGGACCACGATGTCGGGCGTAGCAGCCGCCTTGCCGATCCCGTTGACCCACAACCCGAGGTTCTGCTGGCTGACAATTATACCTGCCGGGCCGCCAACCGTGCCCGTTCCTGCCGGCGCGGCTCCCTGGTAAATGACAGCCGGGGCAGGCGCACAACCCGCCAGCGCCAGGAAAATTACCAATACCAAAGAGCCAACTAACAATGAATAACGCATTTATACTCCTCCTTTATTATTGATTATTGCATTATCTCACATGTAATGTGACGCATTGCTTGTTTAAACGTAACAAACACAGCATTAGTTTAGTCTTTATTAGCGCAAATATAGCTTATAGCATATAATATTCCAAATCAATCCGGGGATATCGATCATTGAAATTTATCCGTGAGTTTTTAATGACCCTGCTCATTGCGGCGGTCATTTTTATCGGTCTGCAAATCTCGATAAAAAGCTTCGAGGTTTTCAATGTTTCGATGTTGCCCACCTTCAAAGAGCACGACCTTATCATCGTGAATAAACTGGCGTACGCATTCGGCAACCAGCCTAAGACGGGGGACGTGATAGTATTATATGCCCCCGGCGGCGGCCCCAAACCCGCTTTTGACCCCTTTTACACACAACATCCGTCCTGCTTCATCAAGCGGGTCATAGCTGTGCCGGGTGATAGCGTGGAAATCAGTAACCGGGCTGTACTGGTTAACGGACGCACTTTATCGGAACCCTATATCAATGAACCCCCGCGATACTTCATGCCGGAACGTTTAGTGCCTGACGGACAATACTTCGTGCTGGGAGACAACCGCAATCACAGCAATGATTCACATACAGGCTGGGTCGTTCCCAGGGAAGATATTATCGGCAGGGTCTGGTTCAAATACTGGGTAGCCGGATATGGTGATATCCGCTTCATAATGATACCTGTATTCGTCATAATAGTCGGGGCGCTGATTGTCCTTATGATCGCAGATGCAACTTCAAAGAAAACGGCCTGATGCGCCGCAATAAAAATAGTCCGCCTATACCCGGTTGCCCGGCCTATGGTTGTTCCTGGATTATCCTGGCTTCCACCTTGTAAACAGGTTCCGTCCTGCGGGGCACCTCGGCAGAAAATTTATGCAGCGCCTGCGGATAGATATCGAGGGGAGAAGGGTCAAGCCAAGCCTGCACCACGCTGGTCCCCGGTTTTCCGGATACTGTAACTGTTACCAGTACTTCTATTTCCCTGATATTCAGGGTGGCCTCACCGGTATTTTTTATTTCACCACTAATAATCGTTTTAAAGACCGACGGTTGCGGTTCTATTACTTTATAACCGCTCGTTACCACTTCAACTTTAAGCGTACCGCGCTCAATGCCGATATCGAACGTCTTTTCGGCGGATAGAGACTCATTCCCCGCCTGGTCCACAGACCTGACCTGGTAGACGTAGGCCGATTTATTTTTCAAACCGGTCAATTCAATAAAATGACCGGTGTCCAGCGCTTCCTTCAGTTCGCTGCTTTGCGGGACGCCGCCCTTGATGCGCCAGATCAACTGGCTGTTGGACGGCTCGTCGGTGTCCCAGGTTATTCTGACCGTATTGAAATTAATGTTTGTTACCCTGATGTTACTTATCACAGGAGCACTGGTGTCAGGCGTAAATACACTGTCATCCCCTCCTGCTATATTCGAGTTGCCGGTTATGGCAGGGAGTGGCGGTTCCGCCGCCATCATTTGCACCCAGTATAGCCCTGCCCCCGCGGCTGCAAAAACGAGGATTAACCCCACCAGGGGGACAAGCCATGAACGCAAACCGCCGGACCTGCGCTCTTCAGGCTGATTTTCCTTATCACCGACAGGCGCCGGTTCCCGGGTTGGCCAATTTAAAGGCTGCCCGCACCTGCTGCACGATGGGTCGCCACCTGTAATGACCGTCTGGCACCGCGGGCATTTATATTGGAACCTGTTGTTGCAATAACTGCAGGATACCTCACCCGCCCTGTTTTCCGCGCCGCAGTTTGGACATTTAAAAACGTTATACATTGTGAAGGTCCCCGCCGGGCAGTGCCAGGTCAAAAAATGCGATTGCTCAGCGGCTGACAATTTATATCTTACTAA
>JBFYUA010000163.1:0-10589 GCA_041300305.1 Dehalococcoidia bacterium
CGTGCTTGTAAGCTCGAAGTAGGGAAGCTCGGCCAGGGCTTTTACGCCGGCAAAAGCGCGGGTGGTGAAAGTCCCGGTATCAGACCCGTTATTCTTCATGCTGGACATCCTTACAATTAATTTGAAGGGCAGGTTAAATCGCGGCTGGTATCATTATACATATTCTATAGGGATTATAGCCTAATCTTCAAATCCTGCCCCGCTGCCAAATACGAAACTATTATGCCCGCTATATATGTGGCGGGCATTTTTTCGTGGATTAACATAAATCTACATGAAAAAGTCAGAAGGTATCGACGCACCTGTCAAAGGTGCTATTAGCATCACAACCGTGTCAAAGGCTGATGTAAACAGGATATCGGATACGGAGACTAATGAAGATACAGTACACTCATGCTGCGCACCAGCAATCAAGGTGCGCCGGGCGTGACATCCCACTCATTTTGAGTGCTCTTCAACAGTTCCACCACGGGATCCAGCAACCGCTCCCTGACCAAGGTCCGGATTTGCTCATGCCCGGCTATGAATTCAGCCAGCGGCGGGCTCATGCGGTAATAAGCTGTCACGAACCATCTGCCCGGTTCGCTCTTGAGCAGGACATTGTCGCGGAAGGCGCGAAGCGTATCCAGTTCTTTGGCCGTTTCGCTGCCGTAGGCGGCGGTGGCTATGAAGCAGCTGAACGGGCCGATCCGCCACTTCTTTTTTGAGTCGTCGGCATCAGCTCCTTTTATCTTGCGCGATACTGTGTCCCTGCCGCCCCGGCCGTCCTTGACCTCGAGCTGCATGACATGCCCGCCTGACGGGACCTTCCATTTCCACGCCGTCCGTCCGGCCTGCTGGGCAATAAGCTGGTTATCGAGATACCAGGAGTAACTCAGCTGGTCGCCGTCGGCATCAGTTGACTGGCTGTGCACCTGGATATTCTGTCCTACCTGTGGCTGGGGCGGATCGAAGGTAAAGGCGGCTTTGGGAGGGTTATTGGCGCCGGGGACCGGCGTGGGTGTTGGAGTCGGGGTTGGCGGGGTAGGGGCAGGTGGCAGGGGTGCAGGCGGCACAGGTGTAGGAGAAGGGTCTGGCCCCACGGTCACATTGACCTGTGCCTGGAAGGGTGTTTGGCCTCCTTTGCCATCACTTACTATCAGGGTCACGATATGGCTCCCAGCGGTGGGATTGTACCATTTGCAGCTTGGTTGATTTGCACAGTCGTTGAGAACCGAGCCATCCCGGATCCAGGTGTATGTCAGGACGTCGCCGTCCGGATCGCTGGATTGGTTGATGAAGGAGACTACTGTACCTGTCGTCGGCAGTTGCGGGCTGGTAATAAAGCCGGCCAGAGGAGGCCGGTTTACGCCCGGCGTGGGATTAGGCGTGGGAGATGGAGGTAACGGGGTGGGTTGGGGATCAGGTGACGGAGCAGGAGAAGGTGAGGGTGTAACATCCGGTCCACTCAACGTACCATCCCAGGGTCCGGCCCAGGAGCAGTCCGAATATTTCCAGTCACCCTTAAATGAGAGTCCGTCGGATGACATGACGAACGAAAAAGCCCCGGCGTCCCTGGGTGCTGTATAAGAGGGAGGCCTTGACCACGTTCCGCTGAAATTGTTGCCGCTGATGATGCCCACCAGTTTGCCGTTATTAGTGGTGTAAGTGCCGCTACCATTCGTTCCTGCCACCGATATTTGCATTGTGCCCCAGTCTGTGTACCACATTCCTCCCCAGCCGGGGTTGACCGGTTGAGGAGCGGGAGTTAAATCTTGCTGTGGCTGCGGTTGCCCGACCCTCTTTGCAGGCTCGTGAAGTGAGTACCATCCCGAACTTGCCGACAGGCTGTGTGTATAACGGCCCGTGAAAGAGTTACAACCTGCCAACATAGCCCACTCCAGCTTGCCGGATTGGTCATTTTCGGTCCAGGTTCCGATGAGCGTGGCGCCGGACAGGGTGCCGTCTATATACCCGGTATAATTCCATCCTGAAGGTTTATACGATCCGGTAACCTTGTTGCCGGATTGCCTGAGATTCAGAGCATTCGACCAGTCGAAGTTCCATGTGCCGGTCCAGTCACAAGATGCCGGCGCTGCCGCCCCGAGTTCTAAAGGTGATTTTAACAGTCCTTTGCGCGTGCCGGTCCAGTCGTTTTCGTACCAATTGCCAGTCGAAACGTACCGCCAGCGGCCGGTTATGGCCTGGTGTTCGGGGCTCATTGTCAGCTCAACCGATCCGGCATCGTTGGGTGGGTTGTAGGAAGGGGACTCAGACCACCAGCCTTTAAACGTATCGCCGGATACCGTGCCGCTGATTTTGCCGCTGTCATGCGTGTAGGTGCCCATAACCTGGTTCCCGCTGTGTGACAGGACCATATCGCCCCAATCGGTATCCCAGGTGCCTGCCCAGGGGCTTGATAAGGCAGCCGGTGTGGATGGTATCGGGGTTGCAGGAATAATTGGGGGTGACGGGGGAGCGGGTTGGCTTTCCCTGGTCCCGGTGATATCACCGTCCCAATCGCAGGCGCCGTACCTCCATTGTCCTTTGATTCTTTTGCAGCCGGGCTGTATGGTGAAAATAAAGTCGCCGGCATCTTGGGGCGCCCGGTAGGTGGGCGCCTCGGACCATGTACCGATGGCAGTATTGACGTCGACTATCGTCCCATCGACCCTGCCACCCTGGTAACTGTAGTTACCCTTAAGCTTGTTGCCGTTTTGGGTTAGGGTGAGGTCCCCGAAGTCGGTATCCCATACTCCTGTGAACCGGCAGGCCCCTGATGCTGGAATAATGGGAGCCGGCGTGGGAGGAATGTACGGATCTGGTGTGGGTGTGGGAGTTGGTATAACGGGTCCGGGTGTAATATCGGTTGCTGGCGGTATGTATGGTTGTGGCGTGGGTGTAGGTGGTACTGGCTGCGGCGTAACCGCGCCCGACCTCGAGCCGGTTACTGTGAACCTGTCGTCCCATTGCCAGTGAAATTCACCCTTGAATAATCCGGAGAAAGAGGCGCCCGAACTGTTGAGTGTTAAATTGACCTGTCCGGCTATATGTGGATGCTGCTGCGGATTGTTCCAACTGTTGGACCATGTACCGGTAAGGTTATTGCCGGATACAGTGCCGGTTAGTTGCCAGCCGTAATAATCGGACGTACCTTTCACCTGGCTCCCGGACTGTGTAAACACCATATCGCAATCATAGGAGTTGATACCCCCATACTCCATAATTGACCACCTAGTGTGCCATGTACCGCTCCATCCGGCCTCTGGCCTCCCGCCCTGCGCATTTGCTGACATAGGCTGAAAGATAAGCCAGCCGATCAGGAATAGCAAAGCCAGTGACTTCAATAGAAAAGCCGCCTTTCTCATATTTCCCCCCTCTTGTCCGACTCAAGTTGTGACAATTTGTTCAGGCCGACCTGCATCACTGACTCTATAGCCAACCCTGGCAATGATAACCCTGGCGCGCCGGAACAATAACGAAATTATAATACCAAAAATTATGCTGAAGCGACAGTGTTTCAGCGACACTATTTTTATTATCGACATAGTACTGGAAGGTAATAATTGAGCGCTGACAGGGATCAACTTCCGTGAGGGTTGCATTAATCGGGAGATTGTCATATTATCAATCCATCGTAAAAGCGTAAGCTTGGGTTTAAAATGAAATATATTAAACGGCGCGGTAGCGCTACCGGTGGGGCTGACAGCAGGGGCAGTGGATTGTTATTAAGCTGGCTGTTAACCGGTTGCATTGTCACCGGCTTCCTGGGGTCTGCCTGTGCCAACGGGGCTATAAGCCGGCCTGCGGAGGATCTTCCAGGGCAAACTGCTGCGCCTCCCGGCAGCACAGCGCCGGTTTCTCCTGCGCCTCCGCCTGCCGTTCCTGCGCAGCCGGCCCCACCGGACCCGGTGTCCACTCCTGCTCCGCCCAATCCAAATCCGTTGATTGATAATTCACTTGATGCAACGGCGCTGATATCCAAACAGGCTTACCAGATGACGCTGACCCTTGACGATATGGGTATGGGATGGGCAAAAGGCAACGCGGTGGCGCCGGCCATACAGCAGGTGACATCTTCCAGCCACGTATATTATACGCAGGGCTCGGCCTACGCGCCGGGTGTGCAGAATTCCGTGGCGGTTTACCGCAGCATCGCAGTGGCAAATAGCGCCTATGCCAGAGAGAAAGAGGCAAACCCGGCTAACTCAAATCCCAATATCGGCGATGAATGTTTGCTGAATGACGCGGTGCCTATTAATAAATTGTTGGTTTTCAGAAAAAACAATGTTGTGGTATGGCTTTGGCTGAAGCAGTATAAGGAGGGTGATATTGAGGGTTACGCGCGTTTAGTGGAACAAAGGATAACCGCTTCTGCGCCACTGCCCGTGTCACCGGGGCCATCATCACCGACGCCTTCAACGCCGTCTCAGCAGGTCCCTGCAGAATTGCCTGCCAATCCTACGCCTTCACTGGTAAAACCGGCGGATGGCCTGATAACCATGCAGTCCTATCAGATGGTGTTGACCATGGAAGATATGGGGACCGGCTGGATAAAAGCGAATGTTTCGCCTCCGGCTATGCGGGATACACTTTCGTCAAGCCAGGTTGCTTATTCCCAGGGCGCCAACTTCGCGCCCACTGTGCAAAATAGCGCAGTTGTTTACCGCAACCTGCAGTCCGCCGTCAAGGCCTTTAACGGCGCCAGGCCGTCCGGACCGTCCCTCTCGAACCCTGCTGTCGGCGATGAATGCTTCCTGAATGATTCTGTGCCCATTGACAGGCTCCTGGTATTCAGGAAAGGCAATGTGGTGGTATGGATATGGTTAAAGCAGTACCAAAGCGGGGATATCGTGGGTTACGCCAGGACCGTGGAAAGGAAAATTGGCTTCTAAAATTATCTCAATATTTGCAGGAGGTTTCCAACTATGTTTGAGCTGAGCACGTTTTCGTTGAAAGGCAGGACCGCCGTGGTTACCGGTGGAGGCCGGGGCATCGGCAAGGCCTGCGCGGTAGGGTTTGCTAAAGCGGGCGCGAAGGTTGCCGTCACCAGCCGTAAAATAGCCGACCTGGAAGCGACGGCAGCCGAGATCAAGTCGTTCGGAGGCGAGGCCTACCCCATCCAGGCGCACCTTGGTAAAATGGATGAGATACAGAAGATGGTGGCCACAGCCATGGATAAATTAGGCGGACGCATAGATATCCTGGTAAACAACGCAGGGGCCAGCCCCAATATGGCCAGTGTGCTGGATTCCGACGAGCGCCTCTGGGACACTGTTATGAACCTGAATATGAAAGGCTTGTATTTCACCAGCCAGGCAGTGGCCAATATCATGAAAAAACAGGGCGGAGGGAAGATAATCAACGTCGCCTCCATCGACGGATTTAAGCCGGAATTGGGCGTGAGCATATATTCCATATCCAAAGCAGGGGTGCGCATGATTACCAAAGCCTTCGCGGCTGAACTGTTACCTTTCAATATCCAGGTCAATACCATCGCACCGGGGCCGATCGATACCAAGATGATGAACTCGCACTGGTTCCACCTGCCGCCTGAAGAACAGAAGAAAGCCAGGGAGATGGTGGAGAAGATGCTGCCCATCGGGCGCATCGGGGATACGGACGAAATTGCCGGCGCGGCCATATACCTGGCTTCGGCTGCTTCAAACTATACCACCGGCGCAGAGATAGTCATTGACGGCGGGCTGCTGATCAGCGCGATAGCAGCGCCGCATTAGCACGGGTTAGACGCTCTGAGCAGGTATGGGGTTGATGCCAGATATCAAGTTGCTTTTCGCACCGGGATCTGTTGCGGTAGTGGGGGCTTCCTCTAAACAGGGCAAGCTGGGCCATACGGTTATAAGCAACCTTATATCAGGTGGCTATAAGGGTAAAATATATCCGGTTAACCCGGCGGGCGGGGAGATAATGGGATTGCCGGCCTTCAAAGACATTACGGCTATTGAGGCTGATATCGACCTGGCTGTTATCATCATTCCTGCCGTTGCCGTATTGGAGGCTGTAAAAAGTTGCGCCGACAGGGGCGCCAAATTCGCCGCCATCATAACCTCAGGGTTCTCGGAGATAGGCAATGCCGAAGCCGAGAGGGCCATGGTCCGCTACGCCAACTCTCATGGTATGCGCATCCTCGGTCCCAATATCATCGGCATATATTCTGCATCTGTGTTGATGAATGCCACCTTCGGTCCGGGCGGTATACCGTCCGGCAACGTGGCCATCGTTACGCAGAGCGGCGCCCTGGGTGTGGCAATGATAGGCAAGACAAAGGTGGAGAATATCGGGCTTTCAGCTATCGTTTCAATCGGCAACAAGGCGGATGTGGACGAAGTGGAGATACTGAATTACCTGGCAGCGGATGCTAATACCAGGGTTGTCCTGATGTACATTGAGGGTGTTACACACGGTGAAAAATTGGTGGAGGTATTGAGCGCCATTACCAGGATGAAACCGGTAGTGGTGGTTAAAGCGGGGAGATCCAAACGCGGAGCTATGGCAGCTGCCTCGCATACCGGCTCGCTGGCGGGTGAAGATAAGGTTTTCGACGATATCGCCCGGCAATGCGGCGTGATACGCGCTGAAGGCCTGCAGGAAGCGCTGGAATGGTGCAAATTCCTGGCCAGTGTCCCCGGGCCGGCGGGTGAAAATGCAGTGATAATCACCAACGGAGGCGGTATCGGGGTGATGACAGCCGACGCCTGTGAGAGATATGGCATTAACCTCTATGATAACCTGCCGGATTTAAAGAAGACTTTTGCAGCCGTTGTGCCGGAGTTCGGCTCTACCAAGAACCCCGTAGACATGACCGGGCAGGCCACTGCGGAACACTATGTGACCGCCATCGGCGCAGCCTTGCAGAATGAGAATATCAATTCCGTGATTTGTTTAGGATGTGAAGCCGGCAGTTTCGAGCCGGATAAATTCGCTCCGGGCGCCGGGGATTTGTTTGCCCCCGGCAGGTTGCCTAAACCTCTGGTTTTTACTTTTGTGGGTGGCGCTGCAGTGGAGGATACCATCCGGAAGCTTAAAGTTAAAGGCGTGCCCGTATTTAATGAGCTTCTGCAGGCCGTATCGTGTCTCGGCGCTATTTATGATAATTACCGCTATAAAATAGCTGCGGTTGACGCGCCTGTACCCTTAGAAATTGACGAGAAGGCTATTGCCGAGGTGCTGGAGAAAGCCAAAAAAGAAGGCAGGCACCTGTTGTATTCCTTTGAAGGCCAGCAGATAATGGATGCCGTTGGCATTGCCAACCCCCGCAGCAACATCGCCCGGTCACTGGAAGAGGCTATTGGTTTTGCCGGGGATATCGGCTATCCGGTGGTAATGAAAGTGGTTTCGCGGGACATCGTGCATAAAAGCGACGCCGGGGGCGTTGCGCTGGATATCGATAATAGGGAAGAGGTGGCCGATGCCTACGAGGCAATTATGCAGAATTGCCGGCGCTTCAAAGCGGATGCGCAAATCGAGGGCATTGAAATATCCCAACAGGTTAGCCCGGGTGTGGAAACGATAGTGGGAGCCCGCCGCGACCTTTCCTTCGGCCCGATTGTGATGTTCGGTTTGGGCGGTATTTACGTGGAGGTGATGAAGGATATCGCCTTCCGCGCGTTTCCGCTCAGCCGCGGTGAAGCCAACAGGATGATAAGCGAGATCAAAACCTATCCCCTGCTGCTGGGTGTGCGGGGTGAAAAACGCAAAGACATCGATATGCTGGCCGATGCCGTATTGCGTGTGGGTACTATTATTAAAAAGTTTCCCGAGATTTCGGATATCGAGATAAATCCCCTGGTGGCCTATGAATACGGACAGGGAGTTAAAGCAGTGGACGTGCGCATTTTGCTGTCCACACAGGAGGCAGGCTAATGAAAAGCTTAATAGTGGGATCTATGGATGGCAACGCCGGCAAGACCAGCCTGATAATAGGGTTGGCCAAGGCTTCCGGCAGGTCTTTTGGCTACATTAAGCCGCTGGGGGACAGGCTGGTTTACCGAAAAAAAAGGGTGTGGGACTATGACGCCTCCCTGATGACTAAAATCTTTGGCATGACGCACAACCCCGAAGATATCACCGCGGGATTCGAACATTTGAAGCTGAGGTTTAAGTATGACGAAGCCGGGGCGAAGGACCGTGTGCTGGCCATGGCGGAGGCTGTCGGCACCGGCAAAGACGTGCTTTTCGTGGAGGGGGGCAAGGATATAGAGTATGGCATCTCTTTCTTCCTTAACGTGCTTTCCCTGGCTCAATACCTCAATGGAAAACTGGTAATACTGGTAGGCGGGGATGAAAATTACATAGTGGACAATGTTATTTTCATCAAAAAGTACCTGAGTTTCAGCGGTATGGATTTCCGCGGGGTGATCATCAACAAGGTGCGCAACGTCGAGGATTTTAAGAATGTCTACCTTCCGATCTTGCAAAAGTCCGGCGTAAACATTCTCGGCATCGTCCCTTACCGCGAGGAACTGACTTTTTTCTCCATGGAGTACCTGTCCCAATACCTGCTGGCCAGGGTGGTGGCGGGGGAAGAATGGCTCAACAGGCGCATAAGCAATATATTCGTAGGCGCGTCTTCCGTCGATTCTGCCTATTCCGATATTCTCTTTCACAGGGAAAATAAGCTCGTGATTACCAGCGGCGACCGCTCCGACATGCTGCTGGCCTCGTTTGAAGACAAATGCACTGCGGCGGTGGTGCTGACCAATAATATACTGCCGCCGCAAAATATCCTGGCTAAAGCTGATGAGAAAAAGATACCGGTGTTACTGGTTCCCATCGGCGTCTATGAAACGGCCAGGCAGATCGAAGCGCTGACCCCGCTGATTACCAGTAATAATACTGATGAAATCGCGCTGATGGAAAAGCTGGTCAAAGAGAATATTAAAATCGATGATATCTTTAATGACTGAGGGGGCGCCGAGTGTTGTATTTGCGCCACGCTATCCAGGCTGCTATAATCACCGGGAGCTTGCGGTACATAGTTTTGTTATAAATGTCCGGCCGGATAACCTCCCGCAATACCTTGCGTGAGGTTTTTATTTGTACCGCGGGGAGTGTTAACAATGTCAGAAGATAAATCCCAAAAATTGGAAATGATGAGGCATTCCGCCAGCCATATTATGGCCGAAGCTGTGCTGTCCCTTTTTCCCGAAGCGAAATTCGGCATAGGACCGGCTATCGAAGACGGGTTTTATTACGATTTCGAGTTGCCGCGTCCCCTGGCCGTTGAGGACTTGCCGGCCATTGAACTGAAGATGAAGGAGATAGTGGCCGCCAATTTGCCCTTTGTCAGTGAAGAGAAAACCGTCAGGGAAGCGCTGGAACTTTTTGCTGATCAGAAATACAAAATTGAATTAATCCGGGACCTTGGTGAGGATAAGGTCACTATTTACAGTCAGGGCGGTTTCACGGACCTTTGCAGGGGCCCCCACGTCAAAGCGACCGGCGAGATAAAGGCTTTCAAGCTGACCAGCGTGGCCGGGGCTTACTGGAGGGGTGATGAGAAACGCCCGATGCTGCAGAGGATTTATGGAGTGGCCTTCGCCAAACAGGCCGACCTTGACGATTACCTGAAGAGGCTTGCCGAAGCGGCCAAGCGCGACCACCGCAAGCTGGGCAAGGAACTGGACCTTTTCAGCCTGCACGAGGAGGCCGGACCCGGGCTGGTTTACTGGCATCCCAGGGGCGCCACGGTCAGACAGCTTATCGAGGATTTCTGGAAGGTTGAGCACAGGCGGCGCGGCTATGACATCGTCTATTCGCCGCACATAGCCAAGGTGCATCTCTGGGAGACCAGCGGGCACTGGAATTTCTACCGCGAGAATATGTATTCGCCTATGGAGATCGACGAGATACAGTACGTCCTGAAGCCGATGAATTGCCCGTTCCACATATTGATGTACAAAACCCAGCTCAGGAGCTACCGCAACCTGCCCATGCGCTACGCCGAACTGGGCACGGTCTACCGTTATGAAAGGTCGGGCGTATTGCACGGCCTGGCGCGCGTGCGCGGGTTTACCCAGGATGACGCGCATATATTTTGCCGGCCCGACCAATTGGAGGCGGAAGTCAAGGATGTCGTGGAACTGGCACAGTTCATGATGCACTCATTCGGGTTTACTGAATACGAGATGATGCTTTCCACCAGGCCGGAGAAGGCCGTGGGGAGCGAGGACAGTTGGGATATGGCAACCGCGGCGCTGCGTAACGTTCTTGAGAATTTGAAGATCAAGTACCATGTCGACCCGGGGGAAGGCGTATTTTACGGTCCCAAGATCGATGTCAAGCTCAAGGACGCTATCGGCAGGCTGTGGCAGGGGCCGACCATCCAGGTGGATTTCCAGATGCCCGAGCGGTTCGATGTCAACTATGTGGGCGAAGATGGCCAGGAGCACCGAACAGTAATGATCCACCGGACCGTGCTGGGCAGCATGGAGAGGTTTTTCGCCTGCCTGACCGAGCACTATGCCGGAGCATTCCCCGTATGGCTGGCCCCTGTGCAGGCTGTGGTGATACCGATCGCCGACAGGCACAATGCCTATGCAGCGGAGCTGTTTGAACAGATGCGGGCCAGGGAAATGAGGGCACAGCTC
>JBFYUA010000169.1:0-3394 GCA_041300305.1 Dehalococcoidia bacterium
ACAATCCATCAAGCCCGCAAAGGGAATCATGATTCTTTTATGCTATGATTTCGTTTAATCCTTCAATAACTTGAGCCAATTCTTCTTGAGAAACCCTACCAATTATCTTGCCCATCCTCTCGGTGGACAGCGTTCTGATTTGACTGATCTTGACCCATGAATGCTTCGGCAAATCCCCTGTCTTTAATGCGAGAGTCAAAGGAAAACCAGCCTGCTGCGCTTGACTTGTAATTGCAGTAACTATTACTGTTCCTGAACGTTCATTGAAGACGTCGTGACTTAGAACCAGGACTGGCCGCACTCCAGTCTGCTCGTGCCCTCGCGTAAAACTTAAATCAGCCCATCTGATCTCGCCTCTCAATATTCGGGCCATTGCTGGATATCCTCAGTAAATCCCTCATCAGATAGAGTCCTTTCAAATGCCGGTTCGAGTTTTGCACTTTCTTCAGCCAAACGAGTCCGCTTCATACGGAGCAGTTTCTCGCTGACAGCTTCTTGAATAGCCTGACTACGACTTTGAAATACATGCTTATCAACCAGCCTGTCCAGTTCGCCAATGAATCGCGCGTCTATCGTTATAGCTATTTTTTCTTTGCTCATCATAACCTCCCGGTATTACATATTATCATACCGGCATCGGGCTGGCAATTATTTGGAAAAGCAAAAGGTTCTGTATCTCCGGTATCCGATCCCTTTTCTCAAACAGGAGTTCGGGAACCGTCCAGTGTCCCCCACCATTTATGGAAGCTAATTTACTAACGGTTTGCTAACAACCAACCACAGATTACCACAGCCTGTACCTAACGGTGGGGGCGTCAAAGAGAGCGTCATCATTTGGAGGCCCAACATAATTGCGCCTGTAACTCAGCGGAAAATGACAGTGTTCTCATGAGGTTTTGCTTGACTTAAACATCGTTTTCATGTAATTTGGTACTTATAAAGTGCATACGCGGTAATGAGGTTTAGGAAGGGGGAGCAAATCAATGACAAAACTGCAATGGGTTCTTTCTGCTTCAATCGGTTTTTTAATGACATTAGCAGTAGGGATATCCTGTGCCCCACCGGGCATTACTCCCGGAACAAGTGCCAATGACATCGATGCTTTTCGCTCAGTGCTGGGAAAGCATGGCCTCTCTACAAAATTCGCACCTTTTGTCCGTGTTGACCTTCTTCAGTTATACGAAGTCGGCAAGCTGGCAAATGCAGCCGCCAATAACGCCGGTGCGCTCTACAGGGGCATATTCGGTGCAATCCCGGACAGCATACCACTGACCAGCGCCAGCCAGCTTACAGGTGTCCAGGATAAAATCGATAACTGGCTATATACCTCCCCGGGTATGATACAGGGATGGCAAATCAATCCGGATGAGGCGGTTGTGGTGATAACTAAAACGCCGCCTAAATGCGTATATTTCAGCTATACCGGCTTCATCTTCAATAAGTACTATGAGAAGGAGCAGGGGTGGAAATGGGTCTGGACAAGTTTCAATGATACTTTGAATAACATGACCATAAAGTCAGCAGGCACCCCGGACGGTGCACCCGGTGACCCGTTCGACAAAGATACCATTATAATCATAACCGCCGATAAAGGAACCGAACAGCGCATACTTATTGCCCTGGCGGAAGCGGGCTATCCCCAGAATATCATTAATACCTACGTGATCCCCGCTTCAATGGTCAGGATGGGCACAGGTCCTCAATATGACACAGTGGTTTTCGGGCAGCGTATTACCCTCTGTGCCGATGAGCAGGCAGGGGAAAAATACGTGAATACTATAACACCGGCTTTAAAGGTCACGCCTATGAAACCTGCAAAGCTGGATCCGTTGCCGGCGCCGGTACTGCGCGTGAGGGGCACGGGTAAGACAGAAATAGATTATAAACCTGCCATGGATGATCTGCGCAAGGCTATCCTGGCCAGGTACGGCAACCTATCAGCTAATGAGCTGGTGACTTCAGTGTGGCTTGCTGAATCCTACGATGCAGTGCAGAGGGAATTATACGTGGCAGGCGAAAGCCGCGATACGATATACCTGCGTAGTGAAACCTTCACATTGGGTAATGACCCCAACGAGTTCGTCATCGTTTACGGCGTCAACCATGCTGCCAGCGGGAAGGCGACGTATTCAAACTGCTCTTTTTATGGTGAGAAAGGATGGAATGGTGTGGCAGGCATCTACAGCACTGAATTTGAGGGAAGCGCGGAACAGTACCTGCCTGGCAACCCGCAGGCTAAATACCTGTACGTGTGCAAATTTGCGCGCAGCTGTGATGCGGGTAAAACCTGCGAGGCGGTACCGACTGGTCCCATGGCGCATGGTATTGGGCTGGATGAGGCTACCTTCATAGGGGTCCGTGCATACATGGAACCTGCTACCAGAGTCGGGCCAGCCTGTACGGAGCTCCTTTATGACCAAGCCATCAAGTTCAGCCCGAGGCGCTAAGTATCGCCTACCCAGTTTGGTAATCATGAATGTTAATCCATGATAAAAATCATAGGTCAAAGGGATTCGCCAATCTTATGGCCTAAAAGAATTATCTTTGGAGGTGGGCAGCAACCCTATTCAACCAGATTCACTGCAAGAGGTACCCAAGACTTGTTCACTACCGGCTCCTGTGGCCAGTACAAACGCAGCGTCAATTGAAAGCTGCCGATAGAAGGGGCCGGCAACCAGTTGGGCATTTTGGCGGAGTAAGGTAAATCGCGCTGTATATACATATCAATCGAACCATCAGAATTCTTTATCAGAGGCGGCTCACTTAGTGAGCCCAGACAATATCTATTGATCGGGTTGGCTGCAAACAGTATTTTTTCGTTGTACATAGAAAGCGACCAGAACCCGTTTACGGGTGGTATGTCATCCTTGCTGAAATGCAGCACATATTTGTTATTGCTGGATAATCAAGCCCCATCACTGCTGGTTGACGCCGAGGCATAGAAAGCGTCATCAATTAAATTAGCACCCAGACCTCGATAAGCTACGGCCACTCTCAATGTATAGTCAGTCCCATAATTGCCAGTACCGTAGGGAAGCTGCCACCCGTTCTTGATTACACTGATTCCTTCGACAGGGATCCTGTCCAGAGCGGATTTATAGCTGGTCTGGATCGCTGACTTAACACTGTCATCCAGCCCTGCAAAGTACGACTTGAAGTCGGCTCCTGGCCTGATGCCTATCTTTGCAAGATTGGCCAGCAATGGCGCATCTGCTTCGTAGGGAGGGTTATCAACCATCAATTGGCAGACATAGTTGAAATAGTTGACCGCATCAAGAGCCAGCAATTGGTTCAGAGGAGAGACCTTAGTATTGACATTGGGATCGACCGGAATATTGGCTTGCGGCACATAATTCGTACCCCAGGCAGAAAGCGGCGTCAGCTTAAGCTGGTC
>JBFYUA010000186.1:0-12579 GCA_041300305.1 Dehalococcoidia bacterium
AGCCTGGTTCCCATGGCGATCCCCTCTGCTCCCAGTGCCAGAGCCGCCGCGAGGCCTCTACCGTCCGCGATTCCCCCCGCGGCTACGACCGGGATGGTCAAGACATTAACCAAGCTC
Organism: Dehalococcoidia bacterium; assembly: GCA_041300305.1. Taxonomy (GTDB): domain Bacteria; phylum Chloroflexota; class Dehalococcoidia; order GIF9; family UBA5629; genus CAIMUM01. The sequence continues at coordinate 118 of JBFYUA010000186.1, forward strand.
GGGATTAGGCAGAATGTAGTGACGAACTCACCGTGAGCTGCGGCCTCATTGCCCGTGGCGATGACGGCATCGCACCCGTATTCTTCAGCCCGTTTAGCATGACGCGCGTTCACCACCGTGGCCATGACCTTGCCGCCGTATTTGTGGGCCTCATTAACTATCCAGTCTCCCTTGCCCAGGGCGAAGTTGATCACCGGGACCTGCTCTTCAAGCAGTACCCTGGCGGATTCCGCGGCGCCGGGGAACAGCAGCGAGGCGTTGGCCCCGAAGGGCTTATCCGTAAGTTTGCGTATCCGCTTGATGGATTCCCGGGTAGTATCCTTGTCCAGCGGGCCGGTGGCGAGGATGCCCAGACCACCTGCATTGGAAACCGCGGCCACCATCTCCGGTACACTGATCCAGCTCATCCCGGACAAAAAAATCGGGTACTGGATCCCCATCATCTCGGTAATTCTTGTTTTCATAGCGCTCCTCCTGATATTTTTATGATCAATCAATAGTAATCGTCAATCTCTGAGCAGGTTGTTAATCCCTCCAAGCATGAACGATACCGATCTCCGGGCCAGGGCGTCGATATCCTCCGGCCGGTCCTGCCACAGGAAATAATGGCAGGCGATTCGCTCGTACAAACCGAGTATGCACACGGCAACCATCTCGGGGTAGGAGTCGTCGACCGGGCCTATACCCTGTTCCCTGCATATTTTAACAAACGCTTCCTTGATATCGTCTGTAAGCTTGGTGAAAAGCTGCCTCCTCTGCTCTTCAACTTCCGCACTCTGGCCGACGGATTCCCTGAAAAATATAGCAATCCACTCAGGATGACTCCCACAAAAATCTCTTATAAAGGCAAACGAGATGTTCTTAAAGCTATCAAAGGAAAACCCGGTCCTTTTGAACTCATCGGCAAGTATTATCCTCAGTTGATGGCCTATCTCCTGCATCAACGTGATAAGGAGGTCTTCTTTGTTTTTAAAATATATATATACAGCGCCCGTGGAAACCTCGGCCAGGTCGGCTATCTCCTCGATGCCTGTCTGATGGTAACCCTTCCGGGCAAATAGAGTTTCTGCGGCCTTGAGAATGGTACTGTACTTCTGTTCTTTTTCTCTCATCCGCCGTAACGCGCTGCGGGATGGCATGACTTCCTGATCGCCTGACCTGGACATTCAAAGCTCCGCTGAGTTAAAAACCCTCAATACGTGCCACGATCTCGAGCATGACCTCGTCCGCGCCGCCACCGATGGACATTACCCGGACGTCACGGAAATAGCGCGAAATGAGCGTCTCGTTCATTAACCCCATGCCGCCGAACATCTGCAGGCACCCGGTGGCAACTTCGGAAATGAGCTGCCCTGCCAGAAGTTTTCCCATGGAGACCTCCCGCGTCGCGTCGCGGTCTTCCATCTTCAACCGGACGATGTGATATGTTAGCTGCCTCAGGGCTTCATTCCTGGTAATCCAGTCCGCCAGCCGGTGCCTCAGGACCTGCTTGGTGATCAGGGGTTTGCCGAATACTATGCGCTGGCGGATATAATCCACTGTCAGCGCGATCATATCCTGTACGGCCGAACAGGTCCCGGGCAGCACGGCGAACCTCTCGTGCTGGAACTGCTTCATCTGGATGATGAAACCCTCCCGGTCGTCGCCGATCAGGTTTTCCGCAGGTATCCTGACATCGTCGAAAAAGAGCTCTGCCGTATCGCTGCTCCAGAGCCCGATTTTATCGAGCTTCTTGCTCACCTGAAAGCCTTTCAGATTGGTCGGTACGACGAAGAGCCCGAATGAATGATACCCCTCTCCCTCATCGGTCCTGGCCAGGAGGGTGAGGAAATCCGCCTGGACCCCATTGGTGATATAGGTCTTCGACCCGTTAAGGAGATAGTAATCGCCCTTCTTTACCGCCCTGGACTTCATGGCACGGACATCGGAGCCGGCATCCGGCTCGGTCACGGCAATGGCACAGACCATGTCGCCGGCGATGGCCGGCTTCAGGTAGGTTTCTTTGAGGTAGTCGCTCCCGTAGGCCGCGATGGCCGGTGTGGCCATGTTCGTCTGGACGGCGATGGCGGTGGAAACACCCATGCCCTTGATATGCCCGATCTCTTCCAGCAGCACCGTCTCAAACCAGTAATCCAGTCCCCCTCCCCCGTATTTGGGATCATAGCGGACGCCTAAAAAGCCGAGGTCACCCATCTTCTTGAAAAGCTCGTGCAGTGGGGCGGTCGTCTTCTCCCACTCATTCATGTGTGGGTTGATCTCCTTATCGACAAACTTCTTTATCGACGCCCTGAAAGCATCATGTGTCTCGTTGAAATACATTGCTTATTCTCCTTTTCTCTCGACGGCCTTAGTGTGCTACGTTTATCTGAGCGCCTTTTTATCCACCTTGCCCACAGCGGTCAGCGGTATTGCCTCCATAAAGACGATCATTTTGGGGACCTTGTAGGGTGCGAGGTCTTCCTTGCAATGTTCGAGTATGTCTTTTTTGATTACTTCAGGATCTTTCCCCTGCGCATCCTTGGTGAGCTGAATAACCGCTTTCACGATCTGGCTGTCGGGACGGTCGGGGTTGACTATTCCTACGATCGCGCACGACTCGACCGCCCCATGCTCGCTCAACACTTCCTCCACCTCGCGGGAGAACACTTTGTATCCCCCCACAATGAGCATGTCCTTCGTCCTGTCCGCAATATAGAAGTACCCGTCCTCATCCATCCGCGCCACGTCTCCGGTATAGAGCCATTTCGCACCCTGGAATTCTTTCAGGGTATTGTCCGTCTCTTCCGGCTTGTTGTGATAACCTTTCATGACCTGGGGCCCAAGAACGATGATCTCGCCGACTTCACCCAGGGCAACCTCTTTCTTTCCCGTTTCCACATCGACCAGCTTCACCGCGGTGCTCTGGAGGGGGACGCCCACCGAACCGATCTTTTTCGTTCCCCGCAGCGGGTTCATGGTTATGATGGGGCTCGCTTCCGTCATACCGTAGAGTTCAACTACCTTGCCCTTGCCGACGATGGCCTCGAGGGCATTAATCGCCTCTTTGGAAAACGGCGATGCGCCGGAAATGCAGGCGTTTAAAGTAGAGAAATCGATCTTAGCGAACGCCGGGTCTTCCATCAGCATCTGGTAGAGGGAAGGGACCTGCAGCATCAAGCTCGGGCGGTGCGCGGAGATCTCCTTGCATATGTTCTTGGTGTTCCTGGGATCCGGGATCAGGCACTGGGTAAAGGCCAACGACATGGAGATCATGCCGAAATAGAGGCCCGCCATGTGGAAGAAAGGGAAACCTGAGCAGACCGTGCCGCCATCCATCACAAGGTCAAGCCATTGCCTTCCCTGGGTGAGATTGGAAACCATGTTCCTGTGTGTGAGTACTGCACCCTTGGGAGTGCCGGTGGTACCGCCGGTATACTGAATGAGACATGTGTCGTCGAGCTTGACGGACGGCCTCGGAATATCGGGCAAAGTACCTGATAGGCAATCCTTGAAAGATATCACCTCTTTTCCCTTGATCGGCTCCACCTTTCCGGAAGGAATCTTCTTCAGGAGTTTGCCCAGGATGGCCTTAGCCGGGGGAAGATAGTCCGCGATGTTGGTCGTGATGATGCAGGAAACTTTGGGGATATCGTCCTTTATCTTCTGCACCCGGTTTTCATATATCGCATCCAGTGTCAACAACGCTTTAGCGCCGGAATCATTCAACTGGTAGGCCATCTCTTTGGGGGTGAGAAGCGGAGAGACGCCCGTGACAACGCATCCCGCACGCAGGGCGCCTGCCAGGGCGATGAGATACTGAGGAAGGTTGGGAAGGTTGATGCCCACAACATCACCCGCGTTGCATCCCTGCTGGCGAAGATATGATGCAAACCTCATCGAGAGTCCGTCCAGTTTTTGATAAGTGAATTTAATCCCCAGAAAATAAAATGCCACCACATCCGGCCGGAACTTCAGTCCCCTCTCCAGGAGATCCACATACGTCTCCTCCACGGCCTTCATCTCGGCGCTTAACCGTGACTCGTAGAACTTGCCCCAGGGTTTTTCATCGTATACTGTCATCTAACAACCTCCTATTCTGCCGGGCAGCTTCCTGCCTTTCGGCAATACTTAATCCACTATGAAAGATAGTAATCAGGGAACGATAGACTCAGGCGCATCCACAACTTTGGCGCGCAGGTACTCGCCCAGTGTCTTGGCCTGGGGATCGCTCCGCAGCGACGCAGCCACGCCTTCTCCCAGGACGCCCCTTATATAAAAATTGATCGCGTACAGATTGGGCAGCTCGTAGCGTTCGATTTCATATCCGCCCATATCGTTGAGCAGTTCCTTCAGTTTTTTCGTAGTAAGGAACTCTTTGAGGAAGGCATATGCTTCAGGCGTTTTTCCCCAGACGCCAAGATTGGCATTGCCGCCCTTATCGCCGGAGCGGGTCGCGTAAATGCGGCCGAAAGGTATTTTGACCTTCTTACCGGCCGGTACGGGGGGTATCGTGACTTTCTGCGCTTCCGCAGGAGTAGCCGACGTCCCGGACGGCACAAAGCCGACGGAAATCTCCTCACCGTCGATCATGATCTTCTGGGTGACCTGGCTTTGGGAGATGAGCGCCGGCCAGTGAATGATCGCCATCGTCCCTTTGGCCGGGGGGGCTGTCAACGTGAAACCCGGTATGTTTGCCAGAGCGAGCTCGACGACCCTGGCAGAAAACTTGTCCACCTTCTTCTGGTCACGGTCCATGACGGATATCCGGAGGTAGGCAAAGGCTTCGTCATTGGTTTCGGGGTTGTCCTTGCCCGACCGGACAAGCTGTACTTCCTCGATGGCAAACTGGCCTCTCCCGCCCAGGCTGTCGAATAACGCGTCCTCAACTATCCTGGCCTTTTTCTCGATATCGAGACCGGTCAGTACAACACTCGTCGAATTCCTGTACCCGCCCAGGCAATTGATACACACCTTGGTAGTCTCAGGGGGAGGGAAACCGAGCACGTCTGTTATACGGACGCGGTCGGGCGCCTCCTGGGACATCTTGATCGTATCGAACCTTGCTGAAACGTCGGGGGTCAAATAGGTGGGTTCCTTGATCTCATACAGAAGTTGCGCCTTCACGGTGTCCACGGAAACCAGGCCGCCGGTGCCGGGATGCTTGGTGATGACCGATGACCCGTCGGCCGAAATCTCGGCTATCGGGTACCCGACCCTGAGGAATGACGGGACCTCCTCAATGAAGGAATAATTCCCGCCGGTGGCCTGTGCTCCGCACTCGACAATATGCCCGGCCACCGCTGCTCCGGCAAGCTTGTCCCAATCATCGCGCTTCCATCCGAACCACCAGGCCGCGGGCCCCATTACCAGGGAGGCATCCGCCACGCGGCCGCTGACCACGATATCGGCGCCCCTTTCGAGGGCCGCGGCAATGCCCCAGCCTCCGAGATAAGCATTTGCGGTGATGGGAACCAGTCCCCCATCTTTCAGAGAGATACCTTTATCAAAGTGAACGAGGGTTTCACCCGCACCCTGCAGTTCGGCCAACCGCCCCATAATATCGTCACCTTCTATGCAGGCAATCCTGGGATGCAGCCCCAGCTTATCCGCTATCTTGAGAAGCTCGGCCGCAAGCCCGCGGGGGTTTAATCCGCCTGCATTCGACACCACCCTGATCTTTCTATCGAGGCATTCACCCATAACCTCTTCCATCTGTTTGAGGAATGTCGGGGCATACCCGGCCTCAGGGTTCTTCAATTTCAAGCGGAAGAGGAGAGCCATGGTAAGTTCGGCGAGGTAGTCGCCGGTCAGGACATCAATGGGGCCTCCCCGGACCATCTCCGCGGCGGCTGATAACCTGTCGCCGAAGAAACCGCTGCAATTTGCAATAATTACTTTGTCACGTCCTTTCCTGCTCTCAGAACTCATAGCAAATCTCCTTAAATTATGTAAAATATCTCCTGCTATTTTCCCGTGAAATTGGGCGGCCTTTTCTCGATGAAGGCCGTTATGCCCTCCCTGGCGTCATCCGTACCGGCTATCTCCTTGATCTTTCCGGATAAATAGTCCAGCGCCTCCTTTAACGGCATGTTGGCCGCTGCATAAAATGCCTGCTTTCCCATTCTCATCCCGATGGGGCTCTTGGAAGTTAGGATGGCGAGCACTTTCGTCACTTCTTCATCGAGGCCGGCTGCAGGTACCACCCGTGTGATCAGTCCCATGGCCAGGGCCTCCTGCGCCGTCAGCCTTTCTCCCAGCAGGATCATCTCCATGGCTTTCTTCTGAAGCACATTGCGGAATATTAGCGCGCCGATCATCATGGGCCACAGGCCGACATTCACCTCAGGCGTCCCGAATTTTGAATCGTCGCCAGCCAGGACGATATCGCAGGCCAGCATGAACCCCAGCCCGCCTGCCAGACAGAATCCCTTGACCCGGGCAACGGTCGGCTTGGGAAAACTCACAATGCGGTTTAAAAGGCCTGCATAGCTGGCAAAGATATCCACGCCTTCGGTAGTAACAGCCCCGCTTAACTGAGCCCCCGTACAGAAGGCCTTTTCCCCCGCGCCGGTGACCAGCAGGGCGCGCACCTTCACATCCTTCTCCGCCTCATCCAGATACTCATGAAACAAAGCCAGCGCCTCAGGCGTTATGGCGTTCCTTTGCGCCTCCCTGTTGATTGTGATGTGTCCCACGCCGTCTTCGACGCGGTAGAGCAAGTGGCGTTCTTCCATCTATTTCCTCCTCATAAATACAGTCCTGCCTTTAAACAACCGCCCGGCTATTCTTCCTTTGAGACCGCACCCTCCCTGTCGATATCAGCTAATATCTGGCCGGGCATCACCTTGTCTCCCCGGGCGACATTCACCGTTCTCACCACACCGCCGTAGGGGGCGGTCAGCGTCGTTTCCATCTTCATTGACTCTACGACGATAACACCCTGGCCCTGTTTTACGCTGTCTCCCCGGGAAACCAGTATCCTGACTACCACTGCAGGCATGGGCGGTGTGATCTCCTGCGGAATGGCCTGTGTGCCCTTACTTCCCCTGGCCCGTGTTCCTTCGATATCGGCATCCTGAACTGAATAGGGTATCCCCCTGATGATCACCGTCGTGGCATCCCCGTCCCGCGCAAGATAGGCGTTTAGAGGTGTACCGTTTATAACGAGGTGCAGGTGATGGCCCGAAATAACGCTATACCCGACATCAAGACGGGAGTTATCATTTGTAAGGATAATGCCGTGGTCCCCTTTCTTTTCAACCTGGAAGGACATGACCTTTTCGCCTGTCTTGAGCCGGTATTGCATATACTGTCTGCTCCTCCCTTTAACGCCCCCAGGGGCCGAGTGTCTGCCAGGGCGAGGCATCGGCAGCCTCGCGACCTGTGGCGGATTTGGCTTTGCTGCCGCCGGATATTTCAGAGACGATAAAGGCAGCGCAGGCGGCATCCTCATCACTGCGGTTGGGCTTCCAGCCGCTGAAATGGGCCTCGATAAAATCGGTGAAGGTATCACCGCGGGCAAAGGCCTCCGATTTGAGCACATCGATGAGGAACGGCACCGGCGTGCTCACCCCGAGGATAATGTAGTCCTCCAGCGCCTCTATCATTCTCCTGGTGGCCTGGTCCCTGTCTTCCGCGAAGGATATTAATTTTGAGAGTATGGGGTCATACTCCACCGGCACCTGGAATCCCGCATAGACCCCGCTATCATTGCGTATGCCTGGTCCCGAAGGCTCCTGCATACAGATGATTTTGCCGGGCGACGGATAGAATCCCTTCTCCGGGTCTTCGGCATAGATCCGGCATTCGATGGCATGCCCCCTGCTGCGGATGTCTTCCTGCCTGAAAGGCAGCGGATTACCGGCCGCGACTTCCAGCTGGATGCGCACGATGTCGAGGCCGGTGATCATTTCAGTGATAGGGTGTTCCACCTGCAGGCGGGTGTTGACCTCGAGAAAATAGAAGTTCAGTTCATGGTCAACCAGGAATTCCACCGTACCGGCGTTTACGTACCCGGACGCTTTTGCTACAGCAACAGCCGCAGCCCCCATGCGCCGCCTCAGTTCGGGTGTCATGATGGGCGAGGGTGTCTCCTCGATTATCTTCTGGTGGCGCCGCTGAATGGAGCACTCTCTCTCAAAGAGGTGTACCACATGTCCCTGCGTATCCGCGATAATCTGGAACTCCACGTGCCGGGGCCTGGAAAGATACTTCTCCAGGTAGATAGCGCCGTCGCCGAAGGCCCTCTGGGCCTCACTCGACGCCGAAACGCAGGCCTCCTGAAAATCTTGGGCCGAGGTAACTACGCGCATTCCCTTCCCTCCACCTCCCGCGGCAGCCTTGATGAGGACCGGGTATCCGATTTTTTCTGCCTCACGGGTGAGTATCACGGGGTCCGGTTCAGGACGGTCCATGCCAGGGATGACAGGCACGCCGCTTCCCGCGACGGTACGACGCGCCACCGTCTTGTCTCCCAGTTCCCGTATTACCTGCGAAGGAGGCCCGATGAAAGTCAGCCCCTCCTGTTCGCAGCGTTCGGCAAACAGGGGGTTCTCTGCCAGGAAGCCATAACCCGGGTGGATCGCTTCAGCCCCGGTCTGCCTGGCTACCGCAATTATCTTGTCTATGTTCAGGTAGCTTTGCGCAGGCTCTGACTCACCCAGTAAAACGGCCTGGTCCGCTTTCAGCACGTGAGCGGCCTTGCGGTCCGCCTCGGAATACACTGCAACGGTGGCAATGCCCCACTCCCGGCAGGTCCTCATCACGCGCAGGGCGATCTCTCCCCGGTTTGCCACAAGTATTTTACTGAATATAGCAAAGCCTCCTCTGTGAAACTGTACCTTGATCGTTTTACATGCGGAATATGCCGTAGCCGAACACGTCGTCGGGTATAGGCGCATTAAGCGAGGCCGAGATGGCAAGGCCCAGGGCATCACGTGTATCCACGGGGTCGAGTATGCCGTCGTCCCATAGTTGCGACGTGCTGTAGAGCGCATTGCTTTCCTTTTTCGATGCCTCGATGATGGGATTTTTAATAGCCTCCTCCTCTTCCCGAGTCATAGGGGGCAGCCCTTCCTTGGCGAGTTGATCTTTGCGCAGTGTCACCAGCACCCCGGAGGCCTGTTCACCCCCCATAACGGCGATTTCGGCATTAGGATACATCCAGAGAAATCGCGGATTATAGGCGCGGCCGCACATTGCGTAGTTCCCGGCTCCGAAGGATGCGCCGACGATAACAGTGAACTTGGGTACAGTGGCGCAGGCCTGGGCCATGACCATCTTGTGGCCGTGCTTGGCGATGCCCTGGCGCTCATACTCCCTGCCGATGATGAACCCGTTGATATTCTGAAGAAAGATGAGTGGTATCTTGCGCTTGTCGCAGATCTGGATGAACTGTGCCGCCTTCATCGAGCTATCGGGAAAGAGCACCCCGTTGTTGCCGATGATACCCACGGGATATCCGTGTATATAGGCCCAGCCGCAGACTACCGTCGGGCCGAAGAGCTGCTTGAACTCCAGGAACTCGCTGCCATCGACAATGCGGGCGATCAACTCGCGCACGTCATAGGGTACCTTGAATTCCTTGCTCACGATGCCGTAAATCTCTTTAGGGTCGTAGACGGGGGGTTTAGGTTCGTGCATGGGCAGGCGCGCCTTTTCCCTGGCGGGAAGGCACTCGAATATATTGCGGACGATCTCGATGGCGTGCGCATCGTCCTCGGCGTAATAGTCCGAAACGCCCGATTCCCGGCAGTGCAGGTCCACGCCACCGAGCTGTTCTGCGGTCACCTCTTCTCCGGTTGCGGCCTTGACGAGGGGCGGTCCGCCCAGGAAGATGGCTCCTATACCTTTAACATGAATGGTTTCGTCCGACATGGCGGGGACATACGCGCCGCCGGCAGTGCACAGACCCATAACAGCCGTTATCTGGGGAATTCCCATCTTCGACATGATCGACTGGTTATAGAAAATCCTTCCCCCATCGTCAATATCGGGAAACACCTCGGATTGCATCGGCAGGTATCCTCCGGCCGAATCGATCAGGGTGATAATCGGCAGATGGTTCTGCATGGCCATGGTCTGCACCCGCAGCGTTTTCTTCATGGTCATAGGGTAAGTGGCTCCGCCCTTGATGGTGGCATCATTGCCGGTGACAAGCACTTCCTTCCCGCAGACAATCCCCACGCCACAAACCAGGCCACCCCCATGGATCATGCCGTCATACATGCCGCGTCCGGCCAGCGGCGCTATTTCCAGGAAGGGGGTATTGCGGTCTAAAAGACGCTCAAGCTTCTCGCGGATAGGCATCTTTCCCTGGGACGCGATGCGGTCCCTGGCCTTTTGAGGGCGGTCCTCCCGCGCTATCCGCAACTCCTCCTTCAAGTCAGATACCAGGGCCACCATGGAATCGTAGTTCCGGCGGTATTCATCCGATGTGGTATCGATTTTTGTTTCGATCACATCCATGCCCTTTCATCCTCCCTTTGAGAAAACTATATAGAAATCTACGGGAAAAAAGTGATTTGCTGAATCCTGTTCAAAATAATAACAGCGTTCAGGGGACGTGTCAAGTCCATGTTCAGTTAAGACGCTTGCCTCAACTCGAAAGGCTGTACGATTATTGGAGATAGGTCACAAAATGAGGTAATATGCCTAGGATTTCACCCGGTTTGCTGAAACAAGAGAAATATGGTGACGGCAGGACGATGTACGATAAGATACGGGCAAAATACGGGCAATAATTTGAATGATAAATCGAATATTCCCGGTGGTATTATAATATCTGCGGGGAACTGCCTGAGAAAATGGTCGGGGTGAGTGGATTCGAACCACCGGCTTCATGGTCCCAAACCATGCGCGCTACCACTGCGCTACACCCCGCAAAGAAAGAGTATAGGTTAAGGGTACTCTACAGTCAAGGTTCACGCGTTCGGGCAGGAAGGCGGGCTTAGCGGCAGTTCGGGCAGATATCGAAGAAATCGGCCGGCAGGTCCATCTTTTTGCGGATGAAGGCAAGCTGCGCTTCGGGCGCCCACTGGATACCGCATTTGACGCACTTCTTAAGCTTAAAAGCCACCTTCCAGTTGTAGATGTGCCGAACGCCGTTCTTGTCTTCCAGCCTGACCGCGCCGGTGGGACAGACATAGTAGCAGGAACCGCAGCCTATGCAGGCCGTGGCCTTCTCCAGGAAGGGCGGTTTGGGCTCCTTGGATACGCCCCTGTTCACCAGGCTGATGGCGCTCACGCCCACTACCTGTTCACAGGCGCGCACGCAAAGACCGCAGACTATGCAATTGTGCTTCTCCCAGTATTCCTCACCAAACACGGGTTGCTCAATGCCATATTCCCTGGCCAGCTCCTTGATAACAGGATTTTCCGAGCACCTGGCCAGCAGTAAATTAAGCAGCATCTTGCGGTTTTTCACCACCCGCGGCGAATCGGTCTGGACAACCAGGCCCTCCTCTACCGGGTAGAGGCAGGATGTCACTATCCTGGTGCGCGTGCCGCGCGTCGCCTCGACGATGCATAGCCGGCAGGCGCCGTATGGCTCGATGGCTTCGTGGTCGCACAGTGTGGGGATGCGTATGCCGTGCTCGCGGGCCACCTGCAGTACGTAGGTCCCCTTAGCGGCAGTATATTGATTGCCGTTGATGGTCAGGTTCACTGTTTCACTCAATGCTTACAGCCCCCATCTTGCAGATATCGTAACAAGTGCGGCACTTTATGCACTTCGACTGTTCAAGGATAACCGGTTTCTTTTTGCCCATGAAGGTTATGGCATCGGTGGGACAGGTCTTCACGCACATGCCGCAACCGGGGCATTTCTCATCGATGATGCTGAATTTAATCAGCGACTTGCAGACGCCTGCAGGGCATTTTTTATGCTTGATGTGCGCCTCGTATTCATCGTGGAAATAGCGCAGCGTGGTCAGCACAGGGTTGGGCGCGGAACCGCCCAGCGCGCAAAGGGCGCTGTCCTGCAGGTGCTCGGACAACTCTTTGAGCAGGTGGATATCGCCTTCCTTGCCCTTGCCTTCGGTAATACCGTCTAATATCTGCCGCATCCTCTTGACGCCCTCGCGGCAGGGTACACACTTGCCGCAGGATTCCTCCTCAAGGAAGCTGAGGAAATAACGCGCCGTGTCCACCATGCAGTTATCTTCATCAAGCACAATCATGCCGCCGGACCCCATCATCGAACCTGCTTTAGTCAGCGAATCGAAATCGACCGGTGAATCCAGCAAGCTCTCCGGCAGGCAGCCGCCCGATGGTCCGCCCGTCTGCACTGCCTTAAACTTCTTGCCGCCGCGTATCCCGCCGCCTATGTCGAAGATTATGTCACGCAGCCTGATGCCCATCGGCACTTCCACCAAACCGGTGTTATTGACCTTGCCGGTCAGGGAGAATATCTTGGTGCCGCTGTTCCCGGCTACGCCTATTTTGCTGAACCACTCGGCGCCGTTGTTGATTATCAGAGGTATA
>JBFYUA010000228.1:0-3968 GCA_041300305.1 Dehalococcoidia bacterium
GCTTTTTTCAATGAGGAAATTTGTACCTTTGACCGTTCCGGCCAGCATTAATGTGCCGGCGCCATGTGACAGCGGCGTCATAAGCAGCATTTTGTCATCTGTCTGATAAGGCAGATCAACACAGTGGGCCACCATATCAAAGAAAACCCCTTTCTGACTGAGAACTACTCCCTTGGGTTTGCCGGTGGTCCCGCCTGTGAAGGCAATAACTGAATCATCATCAGGCGCAGAGTCGGGAATAATCTCTGCGTCAGACTGTCCGTTTTTAAAATCGTCCCAATTGATGTATTTTCCACCGGTATTACCGCCCACTACCACGACATGTTTAAGCGCAGGCAGGTTGGCCATCATAGCCCTCATCTTGTCTGCAAACGAAGCATCGATGATTGCCATTTTGACATCCGCCTCTTTTAAAATATAGGCAATATCGGTCTCACTGACATTAAGATTTAAAGGCACGAGTGTGGTACCGGATTTCAAGATACCGAAATCTGCCACAACATAATCAATACCGTTGGGAAGGATGATAGCCAGCCTGTCATTTGTGCGGTATCCGAGTTTTCGGATACCATTGGCTACCTTGTTAGAGGCCCTGTCAATATCCAAATATTTATAATCAAGGCCGTCTACCCTGCAAAACAAACGGTCCCTGTGCTTTTTAAAAGCGTTGATGAAAAGAACCTGAGCTGTTTCAATATTGCCGGACATATTATTTGCCTCCTTTATTTCTTGATAAAATAGTGACTGCGCAACAGAATTCATCAAACCCGACAACGCCGCCGCCGTTTTCGATCAGTCCAATTTGTGGATCCTTAACCTGTCTTTTATCTGCCTCGCCCCGAAGTTGCATGACGATTTCATTTATCTGCGAAAGGCCTGTCGCTCCTATCGGGTGGCCCTTGGATTCAAGCCCGCCTGATGTATTTACCGGCTTTACACCATCAAACCTGGTTGCGCCTGATTCGGCGAATTTACCACCCTGCCCCATCGGGCAGAACCCGAGCATCTCCGTTATGGCAATCTCGGCAATCGCGGTGGCGTCGTGAGTTTCTGCAAGAGAGATATCCTCGGGTTTTAAGCCGGCCATTTTGTACGCCCGTTCAGCCGCCCAATATGAAATGGAGGGGCCATCTATTGTTTGCCTGTATCCTGTCGCTACCGCGCTGGCAAGTACCTTGACAGCCCTTTTCTGTATGCTTTCAGGTAACCGGTTTAAGTAATCAGCCGAGCAGAGCAGGGCCGCTGCTGCGCCGTCGCCGATCGGTGCGCACATGGAACGAGTGAGCGGCCAGCTGACAACATAGTCGTTAAGCACCTTTTCAACAGGTACCTCGAACTGATATTGAGCTAAGGGATTCAATGAGCCATGAAAGTGGTTTTTAGAGGCCACTGCTGCAAGCTGTTCACGCGTGGTACCCCATTTCCACATATGCCACGCGGCCAGTGTGGCATAAACATCCATAAGCAGGGTATGGTCGGTCTTCATGCCCCATTCTTTATTGCTGATTTCGCAAATCTTCCTGTATTGTTCTGCCAGGCGGGGAAGCTCGGCTATATCTGTCCCGCTGCCTATATTCTCTATAACTTTGTCGAGATGGTTGGGAAAAAATACCTTTTCGGCGCCTATGGCAAGGGAAAGCTCACACTGCCCGGATAAAATATCCTTCCATGCGCCATTGAAAGCCACAGAAGCACTTGAACATGCGCTTTCAACGTTATAGATTGGGATCGAATTAGGGAACAAACCTTCCTGGACAAGCGGCGCGAGTGCGATGTGACCCCTCAGGCTCATCTGGGCGATGGAGCCCGGGTCATTTTCCCTGGGCGGCATGCCGAATCCCCAGCCGCAATTCGAAAACCAGGCGGATTGGATATCCTTATTATCAACGGGCGCATCCTCCAGTACACCAAGAAAAGCCATCCTGGTAAGGTCTTTTACCGATTTCTCGGTCCATCTCTTGAACTGTGTGGAGTATGAGCCAATGACATATACCTCTTTCACGTATTACCTCCTTATATATCCCGGTACTTATTCGGCGATAGTTATACCATTGAGAATCCACCATTTACCGAGTAGACCTGGCCGGTGATCCATGCCGCACTATCCGATGCCAGAAAAACAACCAGCGCTGCTGGTTCCTGGGGCAGGCCCAGTCTGCGCAGCGGGTACGCTTTGATCAAACGATTCTCAATTTCCGGCGTAATAAACGGCATGATTAAGGGCGTCTTGGTTGCTCCAAGTGACACGCAATTTATGTTAATGCCGTGCGCGCCGACTTCTTTGGCCAGCGCCCTGGAAAACCCTATCACCGCAGCTTTGGCCGCCGAGTAGGTTGCCTGGAAGGGTTCCCCGACCCTGCCTGCGTCCGAAAGGAGATTAATCACCTTGCCGTATTTACGTTCGATCATATGGTTAATCAGCTCACGGGTACAATGCAGTGTTCCGAAAAGGTTTACACCCAGATCAACCATCCAGTCATCCGGCGTAGTATCACCAAAGTTTTTCAGGACGCCGAACCCCGCATTATTCACAAGGATGTCCACTTTCCCGGTAATTTTTACTGCTTCAACTGTCATTTCTTTGACTTCCGCATAACTGGTTACATCGGCTTTCATGGCAATAGCTTTGCCCGGCAAATTTGAAAACATCAGGGCTGTCTCTGCGCCCTTTTCCGCGACTAAATCGGCAACAATGACCGTAGCGCCGGCTTCACAGAAGAGGCGCGTAATTTCACGGCCAACTCCGCTTCCACCACCCGTCACGACAGCAACTTTATCCTGCAGGTTTAAATCCATGACAATCCTCTCCTATATTAACGTACCGCAGTCGGATACTTTAGTATGTTAATATGGTATTATATATATAATACAGTGTCAAGCAGCAGGCTAAAATGCTGATTTGCCCGATAGGATTAGGTGCAATATTTATGTTAATATTTGTAAGGGCAAGCTAAAGGAGATATAAATATGCCAGTATCCAAGATGACAATGAGGAAGGCGCGGGCGCTATCCACAAGGAGAAAAATATATGATACCGCAGTATCCTTATTCGTTAAGAAGGGATATTCAAAAGTAACCATTGACGATATCTGCGACAAAATGGGGCTCTCCAAAGGTGCTTTTTATAATTACTTCAAATCCAAGGACCAGATAATTATGGAAGGTTTTCTTGCCTCCGATGAATACTACCGGACGGGCGCTTTGAAAGAAATAGCAAACTTAAATGGACATATTGATCAATTGGCGGCGTATAATCGCCTGGTGCTGAAAAATATTGCCCGGATTGGCAAACCGATTATGCAGGCCGTTTTTCATAGTGAGATGGGCTTTAATAAAAAAACATCTTATATCAACTCTGATAAGCGGTCATTATATACAGTCGGTGAATCCCTGGTGGCGGAAGCTCAAAAAGCAGGAGAATTGAGATCTGATTTAAGCAGTAAGCAGATCACAAATTTAATAGTGCGCAGCTTCAGAGGCATAGTCTATGACTGGTGCCTTCCAGGCAGCAAGTTCGATCTTGAAGAAGCAGGAGAAGACGTGCTGAAAATATTAATCGGCGGTTTGCAGGTTACAATTAATCCCGTATCAAGACCTAAAAAGCTTCCGGCAAGAAGCAGGCCAAATGAATAAAGAGACAGTAATATACAATCATTTGCTGACCCGCCATAAATCCTGGTAGCAGAACGCCCTTTCCTTCAACTCTTTTTTCAGGGCAATTGCCACACTCCAGTCCAAGGAGGACAGTTCACGAATATGCGAATTTGTTTCCTCATCAGGTGAAAGGGAATATGTTACCAGGCCGTGACCGTCGAGCCGATGCGCCAGTATGCCTCTTTCAACCAGTGCCATCAGTGCATTGCCCAGGTCGATGGCAGAAATTCGAAATGCCTGGGTGATAACATAGAAGCTCAACTTAGCCTTCGGGTGCTGTCCCATAAAACGGAGCAGGTCGAACTCTATCTCGC
>JBFYUA010000243.1:0-5186 GCA_041300305.1 Dehalococcoidia bacterium
TAGAGGCATTTATTGAACTCATTTATCTGGTCGGGATCAATCCCAACACAAAAATGTCTTTGCGAGGAGCCCTCAGGCGACGAAGCAATCCTTCTGATATAATTTAGCCCTTATCAAACGACAGTAAAGGAGGATTATCCCATGCCGGTAGGTTTTCAAAAAGAGGGCAAAATCGCGATCATAATGCTCAACCGCCCGGAGGCGCTCAATTCCTTTGATCCCGACCAGATAAATGAGTTCAATAAATGCCTCTATGATTTCAATGCTGACCATGACCTCTGGGTGGCCATCGTGACAGGTTCCGGGGAACGGGCCTTCTCGGTGGGCGCCGACATCAAGACCACGCTGCCGCGCATACAGGCAGCCGCGCACCGCGGCGATATGCCCGCGCCGGCCATCTGCGAGGACATGCAGATCTGGAAGCCCATTATCGCAGCCGTTAACGGCGCCTGCCTGGGAGGAGGTTTTGAGGTGGCGCTGGCCTGCGATATCAGGATAGCCGCCGAGAACGCCATTTTTGGTTTTCCCGAGATTAACCTCGGCCTTATCCCCGGCTGGGGCGGCACGCAGAGGTTGCCGCGGGCTGTGCCGCTGGCCAAGGCCGCCGAAATGCTCACATCGGGCCGCCCTATCGACGCGCAGGAGGCTTACCGCATCGGGCTGGTCAACAGGGTGGTTGCACCCGCGGAACTTATGAACGAGGCCAGGAAGATGGCAGAGACACTGCTGAAGCCGGCCCCGCTGGCTGCCCGGGCAGCCAAACAGGCCATGATGCTGGGTCTTGATACCACTCTGCTCAACGGGCTGGAGATCGAGCACCAGATTGAAAAGGTTGTTTGCCAGTCGGAGGATTTTAAGGAGGGGCGGCAGGCCTTCATAGAAAAGCGCAAGGCTGATTTCAAAGCCAGGTAATATTGTAAACGATAGTGACGGAGCGATCTTACGGCGTTATAATCTACTCGCTATGAAGGTAGAAAAGGCCCGTGAACTCGGCTTCTGCTTCGGTGTCAGGCGCGCCCTCAGCATAATCGAGGGCGCGGCCGGCGGCGCGGGCATTGTCACGCTGGGGCCGATAGTTCACAACAAGACGGTCGTGGCCCGCCTGAAAGGCCTGGGTGTCGGCGTGGTAGATGATATCGACGGCCTGGAAGGCGGCGTGATCGCCATTTCATCGCATGGCGTTTCGCCGGAAATCATAGACAGGATAAATGCGCGGGGCGTGGAGATGATAGATACCACCTGCCCTATAGTGCGCAGCGCCCAGAAAGCTGCCCGCAGGCTGGCCAACGCCGGCTTCGGGATTATTATCTTCGGAGAGGCCAGCCATCCCGAGGTCAGGGGCCTGTTGGGATGGGCAGGCCGCAATGCCATCGCTTCCATGGATGCCGAGGCTGTTCCGATTGACGGCCTTCCCAAACGCATCGGCATAATGGCGCAGACCACCCAGAGCCGCGGGGAGTTCACGGCATTCGTCAACCGGCTTAGTGAAAGATTATTGCTTCACTCCCAGGAGATACGGGTCATCAATACGCTCTGCCAGGAGACACAGAAGAGGCAATCAGCAGCAGTGGAATTGGCCGCCACCAGCGACCTGATGATAGTGGTGGGCGGGCATAACAGCGCTAATACGCGCCGCCTGGCGGAGGTCTGCCAGCAAATTGTTGAGACCTATCACATCGAGAACGCCTCCGAGATAGACGCGCTGTGGTTGAAAGGCAAGAGAGCTGTGGGAGTGACAGCCGGGGCCTCCACGCCGGACGAGGCTATCGAGCAGGTCATGCGCAGGATAAAGGAACTCGGACCGCGATGAAGTATACGAAGACTGTCCGGATTGAGACGGTTTAACCCAGTTCTGCCGAGAGCAGGCGCCCGCCGAGGATGTGCAGGTGGAGGTGCGGGACGGCCTGCGTGCCGTTGCGGCCGCAGTTGATAGTCAGGCGGTAACCGGACTCCGCGATCCCCTCCTTTTCCGCCACCTGCCTGGCTATCAGCAGCATCTTGCCGGCCAGCGCCTGGTCGGACGACGAGAGGCTGTTCACCGAGGGGACATGCTTTTTGGGGATAAGTATGTCATGCACCGGCGCCATCGGGTGTATATCGCGGAAGGCCAGAAAATCATCATCTCCGTACACCAGGTCGGCGGGGATGCTGCCGTCCGCGATCTTGCAGAATACGCAATCCATGATCGGGTTTATCAGGCGATGCGGATGGTCTGGCAGGTGGTCGTGCGCTCGATGCCGTTTATCTTGTGGAACTGCTCGGTGATGAGCTTGCCAACGTTATCTACCGATTCACCCTCTACGACAGCGATGATATCGTAGGGTCCCATCACGGCATCGACGGATTTAATGCCGTCCAGCTTCTTAAGGTGCGTCAGCACCGACTTGGTCTGCCCTACCGATGTGGTTATTAAAACAAACGCCTTAGCTGCCATAATTCCACCTCCTGTTTCTCAAATTCTAACCTATCGCATTAACCTTGCGCAAACTTTCGATTTCCTGCTTCGAATATCCCAGTTTGTCCATCAATTCGTCGGTATTTTCTCCGGAATAGGGCGCCAGCGTCCTGACCCCGCCGGGGGTTTCGGACAATTTAAGCGCGATGCCCGGCTGTTTTACCTTGCCCAGTTTCGCGTGGTCGAATTCCAGCAGCATTTTTCGGTGAAGGAGCTGCGGGTCGCTGAAAACTTCGTCTATGGCGTTCACCTTGCCGGCCGCCACGTCGTGTTTAATCAGTATCTCGAACCACTCGTCGCGCGTTTTAGTCAGGAAGATTTTCCTGACCTCGTCCTCCACCTCCTGCCATTTAGCGTCGGGCGGCTTGCTGAGGAAGTGCTCCGGCGTGAAGCTGAAGACCTTGAGGTCCTGGCGGCCGATGGCGGTGCAGAGGTTCTCCCAGAACCAGGGTTCCACGCAGCCCAGGCTGATGAGCTTGCCGTCGGATGCTGCATAAGTCCGGTAATAGGGATAACCCCCGGATAGCGCCCATTCCCCGCGCGGGAACTTGAGGCCACCGGCCAGGTTCTGCTGCAAAAAGAAGGTCATCAGCGTGATAACGCTGTCGGTGTAGGAGATGTCCACGAATTGCCCCCGGCCGGTCTTTTCGCGGGCGAAGAGCGCCAGCATGATGCCCATGACGCCGTGCAGCGATGCGCCGGCGAAATCGGCCAGGAAGTTGAGCGGAATGGCGGGGGGCTGGCCCGGCCAGCCGATCAGGTTGAGCGCGCCGGTAAATGAGATATAGTTGATATCGTGCCCCGGGTACTGGCTGTAGGGGCCGTCCTGGCCGTAGCCGCTCAGCGCACAGTAGATGATGCGGGGGTTAAGCTTCCTGATGGTCTCGTAATCGACGCCCATGCGTTTGGCCACACCCGGCCGGAAGCCTTCCACTATCACATCGGCATCTTTGGCCAGCCTGTAAAAAACCTGCCTGCCCTCCTCCGATTTAAGGTTAAGCCGGATGCTTTTTTTATTGCGGTTGAGGGCGTTGAAGGCCATCAGGCTTTTCAGCGCGTCGGCGTCCTCGGCGGCGACTAATTTGCGCCCGCCGTCCTGCGGCACAGCCTCTACCTTGGTGATCTCCGCACCGAAGTCGCCCAGTATCATATTGCAGAGTTCGCCGGGCGGCATGTGGACAAGCTCGATTATTTTAATGCCCTCAAGTACTTGCATCTGACCTCCGTGTTTTGAGAAGAATTTGTGTAATCTTACAGGCTTCAGCCGTCTCAGTCAAAACGGCGCCCGTTGCGGGATAACCGGAAGAGCCGGCCCGGCCATGGTGAACTGTGCAGGGCCCGCAGGCCGCTGATGTTAAATCATTACCTGTCAAATATAAAAGCAGGGGAGCACACTGTGCTCCCCTGCTTGATTTATCGTAGGTAATTAAGCGCCGGGCATGAAAAGGTACACGGCGTACTACCAGGTCACTGTAACCGGGGTAGCGCCTCCGAACGGCATGCCGCTCTTGAGTGTGCCGCTGATCATGGCCGACGTATCGCCGGGTTTGAGGTTCATTTTCGACTTGTCGAAGACCACTACCAGGTTGCCTGCGGCATCGAAGTACATTGACAGCACGGGAGCCCCGGCGAAGGTCAGGCTCGCGGGATCAACGCTTGCGGCATCCGGACCCGAAATCGTAAGTGAAACAGTCCCGGGCGACCCCATAGCTATGATGGAGGGGACGGTAAAACTAACCGGCCCGATGGAACCGCTTACGGTGGACACAGTACCGCCGGGGGTGGTTCCGCCACCGCCACCGCCACCGCCATATCCACCCATTACAGTAGCCGGCACACCCGTGATGGGCACGGCCAACAGCACAAGCGTCATAACACAACACGCTATCGCCAGCGGTATCAACCAATCTTTCACCCAGCCTACATTCCTGCCGTTCATGTGCAAACCTCCTACGGTAAAATCCCCGGAGCATTACTATCGTATTGAACTATTATCTACTTTCATCCGGCAAATGTCAAGTACCTGTTTAAACCGTAGCGTAACTATATCCGTAACTAAGGCCGCTCATGGCAGCGGCCGGTAAACGATTGACAGCACGGCCGTTTGCCCCGGCGATAATGCGGGTAAGATTATTTTATTCCCCTGGTAACGGCCGCCCGCTAAGGGCAGCTCCTTGCCGTCCATGCTTGCAGACCCCACGTCTTTTTCGGCCAGCAGTGTCAGGCCCTTAATGGGTACCGGGTTATTGTTGGTCACCCTGTAGTCCCCGCCGCCGATGCTGCTGATCAGGACGTTTTGCTGCAACTTTAAATAGTCGCCAAATTGGGCCATGGTCGGGGTCCAGAGCAGGCCGGCATCCCTCTTTGAGGCTATGTACGCCAATTGGCTGTCAAAAGCGGGGGCAATCTCGATTTTCCCATTGGCCGGATTGACATACCAGGTATGATTTTCCGATGCTGCGGCTGCCATATACTCATGCCCGATATGTACCCCTCTCTGTGAGATAAGGTTATCTATATTGGCATCGGTGTAATAAAGTTCCGGTTTCCTTTTGGTGTTTAATGTGGACCACAGGAAGATTTTAGCATTATCGGACGGATTGTCGTCTACCCTGTTGTTGTAATAAAAGAAAGAGGTGTTGGCGGCCGTAGCGGAAGGGTTCAGCATATTCAAATCATAGCCGCTTGCAGTCATATCAATATATGACCATGCATATCCGTAGCCTTGAGC
>JBFYUA010000249.1:0-15209 GCA_041300305.1 Dehalococcoidia bacterium
TGCTGCCCATAATAGACCGCGGCTACGTGATAGAAAACGGGATGCTGGTACTTTCCGGCAAAGGCCGGGACCTCTTTAATAACCCTGAAGTTAAGGCTGCCTACTTTGGTGTATAAAATGATTAATGATGGTATGCCCCCGCTGAATATCTGGCTTGCTTTCGAAAAGAACGCCGTACGGACGCCCGCCAAACCGGCCTGTATTTATCTTGGTACCAGCTATTCGTACGCTTTCTTTGCGCAGTCTGCCAGGGCTTTCGCAGCCGGCCTTGTCCGCAGGGGAATCAGACCCGGGGACAGGGTTGTAATCTATGCTCCCAATTCGCCGCAGTGGATTATAGCTTTCCTGGGGATCCAGCGGGCCGGGGCCATAGCGGTGCCCATTACGCCCATCTATACACCGCCCGATATTAAGTTCATCTGTAACAACTGCGAGGCTAAACTCATAGTCTGCGCGGACAGCAATCTCGGGTATGTATTACAGGTCCTGAGCGGCACACAGATAGCGGACGTGATAGCCACCGGAGTAGCTGAACTGCTACCGGCCTGGAAGAGGCTCATTGGCAGGGCTTTCGACAGGATACCGAAGGGGAAAATGCCCTCTGCCGCCGGTATTAGCACATTCAAAAAGGCCCTTAGATGGGGATCAGATGGAGACCTGCCAGCCCCACAGGCAGGTTCCACGGACACCGCTGTCTTAATGTACACTGGTGGCACCACCGGCTTTCCCAAGGGCGTACCGCTGTCACATGCCGCTATACTGGAAAATATGTACTGGGTGCGCAAAGCCAAGGAACCCGCCTTGCCGGCCTCGGGTGATATTGTCATGCAGGGTGCGCCCCTCTTTCATATACTGGGTTTGGGGGGTGGGTTGATTACACCGCTATGCATAGGGGGCGATACGGTCATCCTCCCTCCTCGTATTAACTTGGATGGACTGATGTCATGGATCCAAAGGTACAGGGCAACCTCTCTATTCGCCGTGCCCTCCTTCTTCAGGATGCTGCTTGAGCACGACAGGATCGATCAATATGATCTCGGCTCACTGCAATATTGCCTCACAGGCGGTGATGTGGTAACACAGGACCTGCAGCGCAGGTGGTCGGCCAAATACCATAAACCGCTTTACGAGGCATACGGCATCACAGAGGCTTCGGGCGCCGTCTCACTTTCTTTTGCAGGGGAGGAAGAACCCGAGGGCTGCGCCGGCCGGTTGCTCCCCACCAATGAAACGCTGCTGGTTGTACCCGGCACGCTGGATCCAGTGCCCTCAGGCGAACCGGGCGAATTGCTGCTAAACACTGCTAGCGGTCCGAAGCGCTACTGGAACAGCCCCCAGGACACGCAGGATAGCTTCGTTGAACTTCACGGTAAAACCTGGTACAGGACAAGGGACATCGTCCGCATTGACGGCGGCGGGCACCTCTTCTTCGTTGACCGTGAAGCAGACCTCATCAAGCACAAAGGATATCGTATAGCCGCCGCAGAAATTGAACGCGTGCTGCAGGAACACCCCGCCGTCATAGCAGCCTGCGCCATCGGGGTGCCGGACGCAGCAGTCGGTGAACGGATAAAGGCCTTTACCGTATTGAGGGATGATGTCAGGGGTATAACGGCCGCGGAACTCCTGGCCTGGTGCAGGGGCAGGCTGGCGCCCTACAAGGTGCCCGAATACATCGAATTCAGGGATTCACTACCGAAATCCAAGGTCGGCAAGCTCCTGCGGCGTGAAATCCGTGGCTACGAGCGCAGAAAAGTCGAAGACTTACAGTGAGTTTAATACAATATAACTGTTAGGTCAGGACATAAATTAAGGCCCGGAGCCATTCAGCCCCGGGCCTTGTGATACCGTATTAAGTAGTGAACTGCGGTCCTATTTCTTCAAAATCGTTACAGCAGCCACATGGTTCCAGCCGAAGACCTGGCACAGGCCGACTTTGGGGTCCCGTGATATCTGCCTTTTTTCCGCCTGCCCCCGCATCTGCCACACTATCTCGCAAATCTGCCCGAGGCCCGAGGCGCCGGGCGGTTCGCCCTTGCACTGTATACCGCCGCTGGGGTTGACCGGCAGCCTGCCTGTGATGTCCCACTCACCCTCCCTCAGCAGTTTATAGGCTTCCCCAGGCTTGCACAGACCCAGTTGCTCAATGTGTACAAGTTCGTGCGCAGACTCGGTGTCCTGCACCTCGCACACGTCGATGTCCCTCGGTCCCAAACCCGCCATCTCGTAGGCTTTTTTAGCGGCCAACTCGGTCACCGAGAAGCCCTTCGTCTTGAGGTTCACACTGTAGGTGTTACTGGGCTCAACCACCGACGGGGGGTATTGCGCTGTCTGCATAACCGTTGCGGCGATGGTTACAGGCTTGCGGATGCCGAACTTTTTAGCGGCCTTCTGGCTGCAAACGATGGCGGCCGCGGCGCCGTCGTCGGGAGTGCAAAAATTGTACAGGTGCAACGGGTAGGCTACCATGGGAGATTTGAGCACGTCCTCGATGGTGATAATGTTCCTGAACAGAGCATAGGGGTTGTTGGCGCCGTTTTTATGAGCTTTTACCGCAACCCTGGCAAAGTCCTCCTCGGTGGCACCGTAATCATCCATGTATTTCTGGGCCACTGTGGCAAAGGCCGCCGGGCTGGCCTTCATGCCCAGCACATTCTGCCAGGGGTCACCCAGTTCATCGAACATACCTTTGAATTTATCGAAGCCATAAACCAGGACGACTTCGCAGGAACCGCTGTTGATGGCGTCCCTTGCCAGCTTAAGCATGGCGCCGCCGGTCGCGCACATGGCGTTTATCTGGTATATCGGCACGCCGGTCATACCGACTTTCATCATCAGGTCGATGCCCGTGCCCGCCTTTTTAAAAGCGACCTTCCCGGCCAGCACAAGCTCGATGTCACGGTAGACCATGCCGGCGTCTTCCAGCGCTTTCAAAATAGCCTCAGCAGCAATGTCATCGGGTTCCTTGTCAGGATACCTGCCGAACGGGTGCATCCCGACTCCGGCAATTACTACTTCGCTCATATAGCCTCCTTCAGTTCAGGTGTATTTACGGGAAAACAAACGACCATATCAGGCGGCGCCCGCCGGTTTGAATTTGCAGATCATGACGTCGTTACCGTCCTTGTCTTCAGAGAATTTTTCAAAGGTCAATTCCATCTCCATGCCGACTTTGAGCTTTTTGGGGTCGTTTTCCGTGAGCAGTGAATAGAGTACCATGCCATCCGGCAACTCGATCCAGCCCAGGCCGAAGGGCACAAAGGGATCGGGCGGCTTATAGGGCGGGGGCGCCGGGTAAAACATCACAGAGAACGCATAGAGCTTTCCCTTGTTTCCGAGAGCGATCTCCTCCAGGTCGCACCCCTGGCACTTCTCGCAGATATCCCGCCTGATAAAAAACTGCTCCCCGCACTTTTTACACTTGCTCCCCACCAGGTGCCCCTTATCGGACGGGGACTGCGGGAGCTTCATCATCCCTTCCTTAAAGGGGACCTGCCGGCCGGTGTTGTTGCCCATCGATAAACCTCCGTTAACGTTTGATTTGACACAAAAGGCAGCCGCGTTTACATTACACGGTTGTTAAACTATAATTTCAAACCGGCAGATCAATCTGTTTGCCGGAAACAAAGCGCCCACCGCGCAGTTTATCTCATAGCGCAACAACTGTCAACGTTTGATAAATATATAATGAATCACCGGATTATACCGGTATGAGCAGGAGGCCAGCCCATGGACTTTCAATTTAGCGAGCAACAGGAGATGCTGCGTGCGACCGTGCGGCAATTTGTGGAAAAAGAGTGCCCGAAGCAGCTTGTGCGGAAGTGGGACGAGGAACATGTTTTCCCCATGGAACTTCTTGAGCAACTCAAGAAAATCGGCGTCCTGGGGGTTATAACGCCGGTAGAATATGAGGGCATGGGCGGAAGCATTATCGACTACACAATTGTCTGCGAGGAACTGGCCAGGTCGGGATTCTGGGGGCTGGCTTCGTATTTCAACGCCGTGATAATGTACGGCACCGACATGATTTTACATTGCGGTAACGAAGAACAAAAGGAGTATTACCTGCCCAAATTAGCCCGCGGCGAGCTGCTTTTTGCCTACGGTATAACCGAGCCCGATTCCGGGTCGGACGCCGCAGCGGCCAGGACGTCCGCCGTGGAAAAGGGAGACCATTTTATACTTAACGGATCAAAGATGTTCATCACTCTGGCCGATAAGGCCGATTACACTATTACGCTGGCCAGGACAGACAGCAGCGTGGCCAAGCACAAGGGGCTCAGCCTGTTTATCGTGGATACTAAGAGCAAGGGGTACACCGCAAAACCGATCAAGAAGATGGGGGGGTTCACCGACACCACCTGCGAAGTTGTTTACGATAACGTGGAAGTCCCGAAATCACACGTCCTTGGCGGGCCTGAAGCGGTCAACCGCGGCTGGCAGCTACTGATCAGCACACTTGAGACGGAGCACCTGGAGGTGGCGGCCAACTCCCTGGGATATGCGCAGGTTGCTTTCGACGATGCGCTGCAATATGCCAAAGAGCGCAACGCCTTTGGCCAGCCCATCGGCAAATTCCAGGCCATCAGCCACATGCTGGCAGAGATGGCAGTGGACCTGCACCTGGCGCGCCTGTGCGTTTACCAGTTGGCCTGGCTGCGCGACGCCAATAAACCATGCTTCAAAGAGTCATGCATGGCCAAGCTGGTGGCTACGGAGTGCTGGACAAACATGGCGCACCGGGCCATGCAGGTGTTTGGCGGATATAGCCTGATGTATGAATACGACGCACAAAGATATTTGAGGGATTCCTACATACTGCTGATCGGCGGCGGTACAAGGCAGATCCAGAAAAATATGATAGCTAAAGCGCTGGGGCTGTAAACAGGGCGCGATCCTGCACGACAGCTATTGCAGCGAGGCAAAGTATGCCCTTTCACACAGTTCTTTGCGATTTGCTCGGGATAAGGTACCCGGTTATCCAGGGGGCCATTATGCACGCAGGCGGTCCAGGACTTGTCGCCGCGGTTTCCAATGCGGGCGGACTGGGTGTGCTGTCCTCCGCAGGCATAAGCACAGAGCAGTTAGTCAAAGATATGGCAGAGACCCGCAGGCTATGCAGCAAGCCTTTCGGCGTCAACATCCAGGCTGGAGCAGCCGAGTTTGCGCTGAGCAGGGCCAGGATAGTGATTGAGAACGGTATCAGGGTGGTGACCCTGGGCCGCATAGATCCCAAACTCCCGATAATAGATTACCTGAGGAGCAATAATATTAAAATTATGGCAGTCGTGGGCAATGTCGCCAGGGCTAAAATATGCGAGGAGCAGGGAGTTGACATAATTATTGCCTCTGGCAGCGAGGCCGGCGGTCATGTCGGCCGGGTAGCCACGATGCCTTTGGTTCCGGCCGTGGTTAATGCTGTAAAGTTACCGGTCGTGGCGGCGGGAGGCATTGCGGATGCCAGGGGATTTGTTGCAGCCCTGGCGCTGGGAGCCTGCGGTGTGCAGATGGGCACCCGTTTCTACGCCACGAAGGAAGCAACGGCGTCTGAAGAAGAAAAGATGAAGATCATCGCGGCAACTGAGGACGGCACAATGGTCTCTTCCGCACTGACAGGCTTGCCCTGCCGGCTTATAAGTAAAAAGGTACTTGATGACTGGGAGCAGCAAAAGCAGGCGGGTGCAACAGGGGAGGCGCTGAAATCACTTTCCGCAGAAATTCAAAAGAAGTACTGGCAGAAATCAACTGATGCCGTGGTTTCAGCCGGCCAGGCCTGTGGGATAATTAGTTCCACCCTTGGCGCCGGAGAGGCCATTGAAGATATAATAACCGGATCCATGGAGATATGCCGCAAGTTGTACGACCTGTCGGGGCAGGTCGCAGTCCGGCAATAATAATTTTTATATCGTAAGGAGGATATCATGCCTTTGAAGAGCCCTGAGCAATACAAAGAGAGTTTACGAGACGGCAGGGAGGTCTACATGTATGGTGAGAAGGTGAAGGATGTCACCACTCACCCGGCCCTGAAAGTATGCGTGGAAACCATGGCGGTGGATTACGAATGCGCTGAACTTCCCCAGTTCAAGGACCTGGCTAATATATACGATCCGGAATTGAAGCAAGAGGTAAGCAGGTACTACTATATCCCGAAAACCGGTGAGGACCTGGTTAAGGCAACTGAGCTTATCATTGCTACTTCTACCTATGCTGACGGCTATATCCCACTGGCCAAAGACATAGGCGCTGACGCTATCAACGCCATACAAATTTTCGCGAATATCACCGGCAACAAAGACTACATCGACAGGGTGCACAACTTCCGTCAGTATCTAATGAAGGAAGACGTAGCCATTGTTTCGGCCGTAACCGATGCTAAAGGGGACAGGCTTATGCGGCCTTCTGACCCCAGGCAGGTGCACCCCGATTTTTATCCCCGGGTGGTCGAGAAGAACGCTAAAGGCATTGTGGTGCGCGGTGCGAAAATGCATATCACAGGTTCGGCGTATTCCAATGAAATCTTCGTGATCCCGGGCAGGGCTATGACCGAAGCAGACCAGGACTATGCGGTAGCATTTGCCGTTCCCTGCAATGCCAAGGGGCTTAAGCAGATCTGCCGTCCGATTAAATCCGGCATCAGTTCGATGGAGTTCCCTGTAGACCGCCCATGGAGGATGCATACAGATCAGTTAATAGTCTTTGATGATGTATTTGTCCCGTGGGAGAGGGTGTTTATGTGTGGAGAGTGGAAGCAGGCCTTCCTGATAGCACATAACTTCAGTTTGCTTCACAGGCGCACAGGTTGCGCCTACCGAATACCAATGTCGGAACTTTTTGTCGGCATGGCTTATGCCATAGCTGAATATAATGGAGTTACAGAGGTCCCGCATATACGTGAGAAGCTGACCGAAGCTGCCATGTATCTTCAGACCCTCAAATCGCTCACCCGCGCATCCTGCCTAGATTTTGTCATGCATGGCGGAATGCCTGTGCCTAACCCCGTGACCACCAATATAGCCAAATATCATTTTGCCGATAAATACCACAGCCTGGTAAAGCTGATCCAGGATATCTCCGGCGGCTCCCTGATTACCAAGCCAACTTACCTGGACTGGAAAAACCCGGAGACGCACGGCTTCATGGAAAAGTACTTTAGCGGTAAGGCCGGCACGTCGGCCGAGGCGCGGCTCCGTATGTTCGACCTGGTTCGCAGGCAGCTGGCATCTGAATACGAAGTTATGGTGCTCCACGGCGAAGGATCGCTGATGGCACAGAGGATGATGATACTCGGCGAGGCCAGAGAGGAGCTCAAACGCTGCAAGAAGATTGCTGATGACATGGCCGGAATAAAGTAGTCGATAGCCCGCTTTTTTGATAAAGGGAAAATATTTTACGCATATTTTTCCTCTAGATATGGGAGGGGTATTGACATGTATGCGGTTATGTGCTAATTTTATAACCGTCCCAAGTAATCGAAGCTGGAACGGGGAGGCAGAGGACCCGGGCACACGTGAGGCGATGGCTGAGCAGTGCATAGTGGGTGGATGAGGAACCGGGAAACTGAGGTTACTTGGGGCGTTTTATTTTTTGGTCTTACTCCAAAATGCCGATGTCAGGTAGGTTTCGGTATTTGCCGCCTGCATCCAGGCCGTAACCGACCACGAATTCATCGGGCACTTCAAAACCGACATAATCTATAGGCATATCGATCAACCGGCGTACTCTTTTATCTAAAAGCGTACATACTTTCAAACTGGCCGGCTGGCGGGCAGAAAGGTAATTGAGCACGTAATTCAGGGTCATGCCCGTATCTACGATATCCTCGACCATCAGCAAATGCCTGTTTGAGATGTCAATATCCAGGTCCTTCATGATCTCTATCGCAGAATCTACCTTTCTGTCCATGGTCGAGATGGCCATGAAATCGATAACCACGGGTATGGACATATTTAACATGAGGTCGGACATAAAACAGACTACACCTTTCAAAATGCCCACCAGGACAAGTTCCTGCCCCTGGTAATCCCTGGATATCTGCTTGGCCAGCACTTTTATACGGCGCTGTATCTGGGTCTTGCTGAAGAGCAGCCTGCCTATACCTGTCATTTTATTTTCACCCGGCGTGATGAAACCGTACTTGGCAAACAGTTTTAGGTAGTCGCTCTTGTTAAGCAGCCTGACATTTATATCAGGGTACAGTTCCTTCAGCTTGCGCAACTTGTGGTTTTTTTCGGTGATAAGGCTTTGCTTTGCAGTGGTCAGCTCAAGGAACAGGTTTATCTCGGGCAGGTAAAAATCAGGAGTGAACATCTCGGTTATCCGTCCATTTTCTGAGGAGAGCGGGAACGAGCGTGGTTCATACAACCACTCAACCTGGTAGAAATCCAGCAAACGCGCGAACTCTTCTTCGCTGGGGTGGCCGAAATTCATCGGCCTGACCGGCCGGATCGGAAGGTCCGAAAAACTCGTCAATTTCTTTTGATGCGAAATATTGGATTCGTGATATTTATTCAGGTACTGGTTGAGCTCGATTTTCTCCAGCGCCACTGCCAGTATATTGGCCACCGTAGCTATGAAATCCTTCTCATGAGGCTTGAAACGGCGCTTGCTATGCGTATATAACCTGATCTCACCAATGACCTCGCCCTTCTGTATTATGGGAGCACCCAGCAGCGATTTGAGGTTTTCCAAGGCCGCCTGCTCGGGATATTGCGTCCGCTTGTCCACCAGGACATCCTCCACCGCTACAGTTTTGCCCTCAAGTATGTCACCATAGCTCCTGCGCGCGTGGATGGGACCCTTGCGCAGGTAAAGGTCGCTCAGGCCATAGGCGCCCAGAATATCCAGGTATTCCTTCTGAGGATTGAGCACCATGACCGCGCAACCGGCGGCCTGCAATCCCCGTGTGGCGCTGGCACAGACACCGGAAACCACTTTTTTCAGCGGTTCCGCGCTATTAATCAGCCTGGCAATCTGTTTAAATGCCAGCGCATAGCGGTTTTCCGTCTCATCCATGCCTCATACCTCCTCACAACTGAGATTGAAGACTTAACCGCATTTGGTATAACCACAGCTCGGACATATGTGGCAGCCTTCCTGGTAAACCAGCAGGTTGCCGCAATCAGGGCAAAGGCCAGTGATAGTGGGAGAAGAGTTTACATAATTTCCAGCGGGAGCGCTGTCCTTGTCCCCTTCAATATATTTCTCCAGCACGCTGCCGATAGCGTCGGCACATGACAATATGGCGCGCCCACTCTCCCAGGAAACAGAGGGGCACCTGATGGCCCTGAGTTGCTTGATGACCGATTTGACGTCGATGCCTGACCTGAATATCAATGAGATGAGACGGCAGGTAGCTTCAAGCTGAGCGGACGCGCAACCGCCCGCCTTGCCAAGGCTGGAAAATACCTCGCAAATCCCCTTGTCGTCATAATTTACTGTGACATAGATATATCCACAACCCGTAGTCACCCGCTCGGTGATGCCCCGCGTGACTTTGGGCCGCTGGCGAGGTGACAGCCGGGCATCCGTTTCCATATCCGGACCCGGCGCTTTGCTGTTTTCCACCGCGGTATCCTTTTGCCCTGTATTTAATACCTGACTGTCGCGGCTCCTGTCACGGTAGATTGTAATGCCTTTCAAACCGGACTTGTAGGCCAATATGTAGGCGTTCTTGACGTCTTCCACGGTAGCTTCATGCGGGAGGTTGACAGTCTTGGAAACAGCGCTGTCGGTGAATTGCTGGAAGGCGGACTGTATCTTGATATGCCACTCGGGTGATATGTCATGTGATGTTACAAATACCGCTTTAAGTCCCGCGGGCACCTCTTTGATGGCATCCAGCTTATTCCCTTCAGCAAGCTTCTTCATAAGCGCGGTAGAATAGAAGTCCTGATCCTTAGCCGCTTTCTCGAAATAGGGATTCACCTCAACCAGCTTCTCGCCATCGAGTATATGGCGAAAATAGCTGAGGGCAAAGATCGGCTCTATGCCGCTGGAACAACCGGCGATTATGCTGAGCGTACCGGTGGGCGCGATAGTAGTACGGTTGGCGTTGCGCACTTTGGGGCCATTCTCGTTGTCGTACACGCTGCCGCTGAAAGCCGGAAAAAGCCCTCTTGTGCGGCCGAGCGCAACAGATTCGGCCATGGCCTCCTCGGAGACAAAACGCATAACTCTCTCGGCAACCTCCAGGGCTTTATCAGAATTGTAGGCTACCTGTAACTGTATCAGCATGTCAGCAAAACCCATGACCCCCAACCCTACCTTCCTGGTCTTGCGGGTCATCTCTCCTATCTGCGGCAGGGGAAACTGGTTGACTTCAATTACGTTGTCCAGAAACCTCACAGCCAGCTTCACGGTATCCCGCAACCTGTCATAATCTATCTCGCTCTTACCACCGGTTTGTTTGAGCATATGGGACAGATTAACCGAGCCCAGGTTACAAGATTCGTAGGGCAACAGCGGTTGTTCACCGCAGGGATTGGTGCTCTCTATATTGCCAAGGTTGGGCGTGGAATTAAACTGGTTGATGCGGTCGATAAATATCATGCCGGGGTCGCCTGTCCGCCAGGCCATATTGATGATAGTGTCGAAAACCTGACGTGCGCTCAACCTCCCCTCCACCTCCCTGTTGTGCGGGTTTACCAGGTCATAATCAGCGCCCCGCTCAACAGCCTGCATGAAAGCATCGGTAATGGCCACAGAGATATTGAAATTGGTAAAGGCTTTGGGATCTTCCTTGGAGGAGATGAACTCCATGATATCAGGATGGTCGACATTAAGGATACCCATATTAGCGCCACGCCGCATGCCACCCTGTTTGATAACATCCGTAGCTACATCAAAGGCCCGCATAAAGGAGACCGGGCCGCTGGCCACTCCCCCTGTGGAGCCCACCCGGTCCTTTTGGGGCCGCAGGCGCGAGAATGAAAAACCCGTTCCTCCACCACTTTTATGAATCAACGCTGTGTATTTGACTGCGTCGAAGATGGAATCCATACTGTCTTCAATCGGCAGGACAAAGCACGCCGACAGTTGCCCGAGTTCGCGCCCGGCATTCATCAGGGTGGGTGAATTGGGCAGGAAATCGAGCGAGGTCATAAGCCTGAAAAACCGCTCTTCCCAGGCCGCGGTATCCGCTTGCCTGTCGAATATCAGTTCGGCCGAGGCGATGTGTTTGCTTACCCTCCTGAATAAGTCGGCCGGAGTCTCAATAACTTTGCCCTGGTTGTCTTTCTGCAGATATCGTTTTTCCAGCACTACCATGGCATTTTCAGACAGTGTTAATTCAACCGGTGGCAGGTCCACGTACGATGAGGGTTTTATTACCGGCGCAGGCTTGACCGGTTGACTGGGCGCTGCGGCTGGTTTCTCAACCGGGGTCCTGGTACTGGTTTTCTCGGCCAGTAACTCGTTGACTATAGTCTCAATACGGTCCCTGGCCGGGGGCTGAGGAATTATCGGCGCTACCAGGTGCTCCATACCGGGCAGGGTCGGCTCTAACCTTTTAGCTTTAGTCTGTTCATCCATAGACATTTCCTTCTCCAATTTCGATATTACCTTTTCGGTGAGCCCCTCTATCTCGTGCCTTTCCTTGAGTCCCATGGTTTGCGTGTAGGTAAAAACCGTTTTAGCGATGTAGTTCCTGATGGAATCAGACAGACGCTGACTCGCATTCCTGTTTGCCATGACCTTACCTCTGCCGGCCGCGGCGCTTTTGTCCGCCTATCTCACCTTTATTTATCAGGGGCAACTGCCCGTCCAGCGGAGCACCCAGCCTGTTCTCAACCAGGGTATCTACGGCCTGTTTGAGCGTAGAGATATCCGAAAACTCGTAATATACGCTGGCAAACCTTATATAGGCGATATGGTCGACATCGGCTAATTTGCTGACAGCCACCTTCCCGATCAAAGTGCTGAGTACTTCAGCCTTGCCTGTGCCATATAATTCAGATTCGATGGACTCTACCAGCTTATCGATGGCGCCGGTAGGCATGGGGCGCTTCTCGCAGGCCTTGCGTATGCCCGAGAACAGCTTCTCGCGGTCAAATTCCTCCCGGCGCCCATCCTTCTTAATCACGTACAGGTTCCTGGTCTGCAGCCTTTCATAAGTGGTAAAGCGGTGCTGGCACTGGATACATTCCCGCCTCCGCCTTATCTCATCGCCAAGGCTGCGCGAATCTATAACTTTGGAATCCGGTTCAGCACAATTAGGACACTTCATCTCACAACACTATAACATGTGGTTGCAGAGGATACTAACACAACATGTAGTAAGAGTCAATGGTTTAGGCGACATAAATTAAAAAGGGGCGGAGAAATTTCTCCGCCCCTTTTCAGTAAAGGTACTATGAGTGGTAAGTGCTTAGCGTTGCATCCTGTTGTAGCTTGCAACAGGCTGGGGGCGGCCGCTTGCGCATTGGGATAACGCGAGCCTCTCCTCAGGAATGAGGGTACATCCAGGCTATCTTCGGTCGCTCCACGTAACAGCCTGCGCAATTCAACTTCAGTTGGAACGCCTGAACCGTATTGTGCAGTGAAACCTGTGGCTATGATGGTGATCTGGACCTCGTCCTCCATGGCCGGGTTGAAGACGACGCCGAATATAATGTTGGCATCGGGATCGACTGACTGGGCAATGACATCGGCAGCCTCATTGCACTCAAAGAGGGTCAGGTTGCTGCCGCCGGTGACATTGAAGAGCACGCCTTTGGCGCCGCTGATCGAAACGTCGAGCATGGGGCTGGCCAGGGCAGCCTTGGCTGCCTCGATGGCCCTGCTGGAACCTTTGCCGTGGCCTACCGACATCCAGGCCGGGCCGGAGTTCCTCATGATAGCCCGGATATCAGCGAAGTCAAGGTTGATCAGGCCGGGCACCGTGACTACTTCTGCAATGGCCTGTACACCCAGCCGCAATACATCATCGGCCAGCCTGAACGCGCTGTCCACGGTGGTTTTGTTGTCGCAGAGTTCAGTAATGCGGTCGTTGGGGATGATGACCAGCGTGTCTACCTTGTCACAGAGCTGAAGGATGCCTTCTTCGGCGACTTTCATGCGGCGCGCACCTTCAAAGGAGAAGGGTTTGGTGACGATGGCGATGGTCAGTGCTCCGGACTGCCGGGCTACGTCGGCTACGACAGGTATGCTGCCGGTGCCGGTGCCGCCGCCCATACCGGCGGTGATGAATACCATGTCCGCTCCGGACACAACTTCCTGGATTGCCGCGCGGCTTTCTTCAGCGGATTTCTGACCTACGGTGTGGTCGCCTCCCGCGCCCAGTCCGCGTGTAAGTTTCTCTCCTAACTGGATGCGGACGGGTACTTCTGCCAGGGCCAGTGCCTGGGCGTCGGTATTCATACAGATGAATTCAACTCCCTTGATACCCTCGCGTACCATGCGGGTGATGGCGTTTGATCCGCCGCCTCCGCAACCAATGGCCTTAATTTTGGCTGGCGCCGTTGAGAACATTGATTTTGACATTTTTTCTTAACCTCCTGCTATTTCCTGATTATTTATGCTACGCGCCGAAGAATTTCCTGAGCATGTCCATGACATTGTTTACGGAACCATTCGGCTTGGCCTTGGCTTCCCAGGTCGGCTTGCCGCCGGTCTTAATGGCCCAGAGCAGCAACCCGACGCCGGTGGCATTGGCCGGGTCATGCAGTACGTCGGTTATCCCATAAACGCCCATTGGTTCGCCTATTCTGGTGGGGATACGGATAGCGGCCCGGGCCAGCGCTTCCAAGCCATTCATCTTTGATCCGCCACCGGTCATTACCAGTCCGGCCGGGGCCAATGAGGCATAACTGGTATCCGGCATTTCAAGCAAAATCAGCCGGAGCAGCTCTTCCATGCGGTCACGCAGGATATTGCTGAGGTCCTTGTAAGAGACGCTGTGGCCGTCTTCCACAGTCAGCGTGGAACTCTCGTCTTTGGAGCCGGTTTCGGGATAGACATTTCCATACTTCTTTTTCATGGCTTCGGCAATCTCGAAGGGCAGGCCCAGGCCGATGGAGAGGTCACTGGTAAACTGGTAGCCGGCGACCGGTATTATGGAAGTGTGATAGATGCTGCCGTCCTTGAATACGGCGATGTCGGTCGTGCCGCCGCCGATATCGGCCATGATGACGCCGATCTCTTTCTCTTCGGGGGTCAGCACTGATTCGCCGCTGGCCAAAGGTTCCAGCACCAGATCGTCTATTTCCACACCCACGCTGCGCACACATTTGACCAAATTTTGCACGGAAGCAGTGGAAGCGGTGATGATGTGGGTTTCCACGTCCAACCTGAAGCCGTGCATTCCCACCGGGTTCTTGATTTTTTCCTGGGTATCCAGGCTGTAGCCGCGGGGTATCTGGTGCAGGATCTTCCGGTCGTCCGGGATATTGAGGTTTTTGGCGGAACTGAGGACGCGGGATAAATCGTCCTGTCTTACCAAGCGGTCTGTGCGCGGGATGGCCACGACGCCGTGGCTGTTGACCGAGCTGATATGCCTGCCGGTTACACCGATGTAGGCCGACTCGATTTTTACGCCGCTGGCCTGCTCAGCCCTTTTGACCGATTCAGATACCGAATCACGGGCCTCTTCGACGTTGACCACCATTCCCTTGTGCAGGCCGTGCGAAGGTACCTGGCCGACTCCAAGCACCTGCAGCGCGCCGCCGGAATCAAGGGTGGCAACTATAGTGCATATCTTGGTAGTGCCAACGTCGATGCCGGTAATCAATTTTTTTGTCATGAATCCATGCCTCCTTTGATTTAATCTTTACTTATTTATCTGACAAACAGTATTACAAGAAGTAGAGAACAGCGACCGCAATAATCAGGCTGATGAAAACTATGCCATCGAAGACCATGCCCCCGAAAATTGTCAGGAGTTTCCTGTCATTATTCAGGATGGTGTTGAACCTTTTTGCTCCGATCATTTTCTTTGCCTCCTGCGTATTTATTTATATCTTGCGCGCAACACGGAGCCTGGCGCTCCTGCTGCGCGGGTTTTTTTCGATCTCTGATTCGGATGGAGTAACAGGGTGTCTGCTGACAGCCTCTAAGCGAGGTTCATGCCGGCAACGGCATTCCGGCAGGTAAGGCGGGCAGATGCAGGCCCTGGTTTCACGCTGCATGAAATTTTTTACGATACGGTCCTCCAGGGAGTGATAACTGATTACCGCTAACCTGCCGCCGGGCGCAAGGCAATTAAGAGTCTGGTC
>JBFYUA010000025.1:0-11883 GCA_041300305.1 Dehalococcoidia bacterium
CTCGTCGATGCTGTACGCGTTGAAGTGTTTAAATTCTTTCACTTTTCACCACCTGCCTTTACTTTTTGGCAGCCTTCATTTTTCCGGCGGCCTCCCTGACAGCTATGGGATGCTGAGGGTAGGTGCTGCAGCGGCAGAGGTTGCCTGCCAGCGCCTCCACGATCTCCTCCTCGGTCGGGTCCGGGTTATGGTCGAGCAGGGCCTTCGAGGTGACCACGAAGCCGGGCGTGCAGTAGCCGCACTGCATGGCGTGGTTATTCACGTAGGCCTCGATCAGCGGGTGCCCGTCGGCGGCGATGCCCTCCACCGTTTCCACGGTCTTGCCGTTGCACTCGATGGCCAGCAACATGCAGGATAGCACAGGCTTGCCATCCACTATCATGGTGCAGGACCCGCAGGCGCCGCGGTCGCAGAACTGCTTGGCGCCGGTCAGGCCGAGCTTATCGTGAATAAGGTAGTAAAGCGTCCAGTTCGGCTTGACGTGGAACTCGTATTCGGCCCGGTTGATGGTCAACTTAATGCGACCCTCGGGAGTGGGCAGTCCGCGCCCCTTGTGCGACTTAAAAACATGCTCTTTCAGGCTTTCAGCGGTATCATGTGTTTCCCCGCAATAGGGGCAGGTCAGTTTAGTTGTTTCTTTGTTCAAGTTCTCGCCTCCTCTGGTTATCTCACATTAATTGGATTGCTTCATCGCCCCAGGGCTCCTCGCAACGACGAGGTGAAAAGCGCCCGCAATGACGTTTTTGTGTGCTCATTCCTTTCCCAGCGCCTTGAGTACCTTGTCCGGGGTGATGGGCAGTTCGTCTATCCACTTGCCGGTGGCGTTGTAAACGGCTAGGGGCACCAGTCCCGGCACTACAGTGCCGATATCCTCGCCCACTCCTATCAGCCCGTAGGGGCCGTAGCCCATGCCGGTCTCCACCAGTATGGTGCTGATGGGGCCGAGGTCTTTCATGGTGGCTATCTTATAGTCGAGCAGGTTGCCGTTTAGTATCACGCCGGTTACCGGGTCGTGCACAACCTCCTCGAACTTGGCCCGGCTAACTCCCATGATGCTGCCGCCATACTGCTGGCCCTCGCAGCTAAGGCGGTTTATCACCTTGCCCACGTCGTTGACGTTGACCACGCGGGTCACGAATATCTCGCCAGTCTCGGTGTCGACCTCTATTTCCATAAAGTGGGCCTGGCGGCAGAAGCGCGGCCTGGGGTTATGTGGGTTGTAGGCGCCGTGCTGCACGTGGTAGCTTGAGGCGAAGAGGGGCTCGGACCAGCCCACCCGCGTGCCCAGGAATTCATCGGTGGCGCAGGGACCGCTCTCGCCAGCCAACCTGACGAAATCGGCGAGGCTCATCTGTTTGGAAGGATTGGACTTGACGTAGATGATGCCGTCCTTGATGTCCAGTTCCTCAGGCCTGGTGTTGGGGAAAGCCGGCTGAAAGCTGCCGCGCTGGGTAGGGGAGGAAGGACTGGTGGCGGATTCGAGGATCTTCTGCTTTAGAATCCTGGCTGCGTGGCGCACTGCCCAGCCGTTGACCGACATGTTGGTCGAGGAATCGGGGGTCATCCTGTAGAACCCGGCGTATTCATGCGGGTTGTAATGCACGTTTTCGAGGAGCAGGCCGAGCTCATCGGCGGCTATTTGGCAATAGGTGGCCTCCGCGTCGACCCCGTTGTCGGCCGCCATGGCCAGCAGCGTGGCCGACCCGTCGGTACGTTCGATGCGGATGGCGAACTCGCCGCTGCCGCAGGAGTCGTCCCACTCATGCGTCCAGGTGAAGCCGACACCGTGCAAACGGCCGTTGGGCAACTTTCTCGCGCCAGGCTTGTGCCACGACACGTCCCACTTAAACTCGGCCTTGCCTTTATCGATACATTCCTTGAGGCTGTCGATTACCGGGAAGCCCCTCTCTTTTTTCTCATTATCGGCCCAATCCATGCCGTGTCCCATGCACCCGTCGTTTTTCAGGGCCAGTTCAGTCGGGTCCATGCCGAGCTCAGTTGCCACGCGGTCCAGTATCATGGTCTGGGTGAGCACCGGCGGAAGCATCTCGCAGCGCGTGGGAACGGTATGGCCCTTGTTGACCCAGATGGACTTGCTCTGTCCCCGCAGGTTGGGGATGCTGGTATTGTCGTGCAGGTGCAGCACCGGGCTGAAAACCGGCCAGATGGCGTTCACGTGATAGAGGGTAGCGTCCACGGCTGTTATTGTTCCATCATTCTTGAAACCGACCTTAACGAAATAAGTCCCCTCGTCCATGGAGCCGCCGAAGAAGTCCTCCCTGCGGTTGAAGATATATTTAACCGGCCTGCCGGTACGTTTGGAGGCCAGTGCGGCGCACCACAGCGGTCCGAGGTTCCAGTCTATCTGGCACCAGCCGCCGAAGCTGGCGCCCTGGTAGGGCGAATGTATGATGATCTTGTTCATGGGTATGCCGCCGAACCATTCCGAGATGCGGCTCTTGGGCAGGTGCACCCGCTGGTGCTTCAGCCATATCTCCGGGCAATCGCCGTTCCATCTCCATACGCCGCAGGGCCGCTCCGGACCCACCCAGGTATTGGCTGTGCGGTTAAACTTGAACTCAATGACCTTATCAGCCTCGGCAAAGCCTTTCTTGACGTCCCCGTGTATCAACTCGTCGTAAGCGCCGCGGTTCCAGTGGTTGCCGTCAATGTAGCGTTCGGGGAAGCTCAGCGGCGCGGCCGGGTCGGAGGCGGCCACCGGGTCGAGGTTAAAGGGCCTCTCCTCCCACTCTATCTCGATAAGGGCAAGGGCCTGTTCGGCTATATCCTCGCTCTCGGCAGCCACGGCGGCGCCGACCAGTTCGCCCTCCATATGGGCCGCATCCGAGAGCGGCCGGTCCAGCCCGAAGAACCCCGCCACCTTGCCGATGATCTCGGCCTTCATTACCTCGGGGTCGTCATAACGCAGCACCTGCCTGACGCCGGGAAGCTTCTCCGCCTTGCTGGTGTCCATCTTGAGGATTTTGGCATGCGCATAGGGTGACATGAGCAGGCGCATGTACAGCATGCCGGGAAGCTGGATATCCATGGTGTAGTCGGCCTGCCCCGAAGCCTTGGCCAGCCCGTCTATCCTGCGGGGGGCTTTTTGGCCTATGTATTTATATTCCTTGAGCTGGTATTTGTCGGCTTTCAGGTTGTCGAACATCTCCAGCATGCGGGCTGATTGGTCTTCCGGGTGCGTGCTCATCTAATACCC
Source organism: Dehalococcoidia bacterium (assembly GCA_041300305.1). GTDB lineage: Bacteria > Chloroflexota > Dehalococcoidia > GIF9 > UBA5629 > CAIMUM01. The sequence continues at coordinate 3,218 of JBFYUA010000025.1, forward strand.
TCCTCTGATTTAAATAACTCTCCGCCGAGATAACTGCGCAGGAAGTGTGATTGGCTTATCCTGTCGACATATTCGTTGTAAAAATATTTCAGGGAATCCAGCACCGGTACGGCCGCGGCCTGGCCCAGACCGCACAGGGATGACACAGCCATGGCCCTGGCCAGGGCATCCAGTGCACCCATGTCATTTTCGTGTGCCTCACCCCGGCTCAGCCTGCCATATATCTCCAGCATCACCCCGGTGCCCTCGCGGCAGGGGGTGCATTTGCCGCAGGATTCTTCGTTGAGGAAATGCATGTCATTGTGTACCACGTCGATGATGTCGCGTTTCGAGTTGATGGCCACAACCGCCCCGGAGCCCAGGTATGTTTCATGCGAAAGGGGCGTATCCAGCATGGAGGCCGGCAGTATGTTGCCGGTGGCGCCGCCTATCTGAACCGCTTTTATATCCTCGGCGCCGGACAGGTCTACTACAAGTTCCCTTAGCGTGCTACCCATCTCCAGTTCAAAAACACCCGGCCTGCCGACGTCGCCGCTCACTGAGAAGACCTTGGTCCCCTTACTTCGGCCGGTTCCCATGGCGCTGAACCAGGCTGCACCGTTATTGATGATATGCGGTACGTTCATCAGGGTCTCAACGTTATTTATAATGGTTGGCAGGCCCCAGAGGCCGCACGTCGGAGGGTAGGGAGGCTTGTAGCGCGATTCACCGCGCCTGCCCTCTATCGAATTCATCAGGGCTGATTCCTCGCCGCAGATATAGGCGCCCGCGCCCTCAAAGACGCGGATATCCATGTGTTTCAGGTAGCCTTTCTGTCTTGCCTGGTCTACCGCGCTGGTGAGCGGGCCGTGGAGGAAGTGGTATTCATTTCTCAGGTAGATGAAGGCCTGCCGGGCGCCGATGGCCAGCCCTGCTATGAGCATGCCTTCGATCAGGCCGAAGGGGTCGTTGGACAGTATGTATTTGTCTTTAAAGGCGCCGACCTCGCCCTCGTCGGCGTTGCACAAGAGGTATTTTTCTTTGGCTTTAGCCTTACGCGCCAGTTCCCATTTCAGGCCGGTGCTGAATCCGGCGCCGCCGCGGCCGGTCAGGCCCGATTTCCTCACCTCAGAGATTATGGAATCGGGCTTCATTTTATCGCGCGCTTTGACGAAACCGCTGAAGCCGCCTTTGGCTATGTAGTCGCCGATATCCTGCGGGTCGATGCTGCTGCACTTGCTTAATACGATACGCTTTTCCGCCACTTATAACCTCCTGGGTACGAAACAATCAGTAGCCATCGTTACTTATCAAAAGGATTTTAATATCTCCGCAATCCCGGGCGGGGTCAAATTGCCGTACAGCTTATCATTGATCATCATCGCGGGGGCCTGGTCGCAGGCGCCGATGCAGCTAACCAGCTCAAAAGAGAATTTGCCGTCCCTGGTGGTCTCTCCCGGGACGATGCCCAATTCCTTTTTTATACTTCCGATTACGGCCTGTGCGTCCTTGAGATGGCAGGGCAGGCACCTGCAAACCCTGATGATATTTTTACCGGCGGGTGATACCGGCAGGAAGGCGTAGAATGTGGCCACGCCGAACACTTCGTTGAGCGGAAGACGGCATTGATCGGCCAGGCCGGACATCGCTTCTCTGTCGAGGCTGCCACTTTTACTGAAGGTGTCTTTTAAGGCGGGCAGCAGACCGGCGCGGTCGCTGCCTGGTGATATTTCTTTATTGCTGGGGACCATGGCAAACCTCCTCCCTGTCGTATTTAAACCGGCGCGGGCGCGCTCAGCGCCCCGGTGGGGCAATGCTCGATACATTTAAGGCAGTCCCTGCAGGCTTCCGCAGTCAAAGCCTCGTCGAAACCGCTGACAACCTTGGACCTGAAACCGCGGTAGCCGATGCTCAGCACGTTTTTCCCGGCTAACTCGCTGCATACCCTGACGCACTTGCGGCAAAGTATACATTTCGACAAGTTGCGTTTTACGTACGGGTTGGACTCCTCGGCCGGGTAAAAGCGTGGAGCTTTGACATTGAAGCGCGGCGCGCCCACCTCGTAATCGGAGGCCAGGTTATGCAGCGCGCAGTTCTCCGCGTTAGGGTCGTTGACGCAATCGCCGGTGTGGCCGGTCAGCAGCAGTTCCACGATGACCTTACGCACCGCTGCCACCCCGGGCGATCTGGTATGTATCACCATGCCGTCCACGACGGGGGTATGGCAGGCGCCCATCATGATCCTTGACCCCTCAACCTCCACCACGCAGACCCGGCATGCTCCCGAGGGGACCTGCCCCTTGATATGGCAGAGCGTGGGTATGGTTATGCCGTTGGCCGCTGCCGCCTCAAGAATGGTAGTGCCTTCACGGGCCCTGATCTTTTTCCCATCGATGTTGACATTTACATTTCCCATAATCGCACCCACTATTTACGCAATTCAACGCTGGACCGCTTGCCGGTCACCATACCTGCCTCGAAAGTTCCCTGTCAAATGTGAACTGCTATGTTTCGGGAAAGTTTAACAGATTAGCAAAAGATTTGCATAATGTTACCGGCGGAAGCCGCAACTATGCCGCCTTGCCCAGGTTCAGCCCGATGACACCCACAATCACCATCGCCATCGAAAAAGCCTTCAGCAGGGTGAACTGTTCTTTGAACCAGAAGAACCCGATTAACGCGATAAGGAAGGTGCCTACGCCCGACCAGATGGCATAGGTCAGGCTGAGGTCCAGCTTTTTAACGGCGAATGCCATCATGGTGAAACTCAAACCGTAGAAAACGAAGATAAGCACTGAGGGAAGCCATTTGGTCAGGCCCTCGGATAATTTCAGGCAGGTTGTCCCGCAGACTTCCATGCAGATGGCGGCAATCAATAAAATCCAGCTCATAATTAACACTTCCTTGGGGGTTATTAACAGGATTATACAGCGATGGTGATGCCGTTGCGACCCAACCTGTGACAACCGGAAGGTGAAAGCGTATAATCTCTACCGTTTTGCGCTTAGCCGCGGACGGATTGCCGTGCCCTTCGGGCTCGCAATGACATTTTCGCGTTGTCTTTGCGAGGGTGAGCCGAAGCTGCGAGCCGAAGGCGTGACAGTCAGCGACGAAGCAATCTGCAACTTTTATTGAGGAAATTAGTATTGATTATCAAGAACAGTGAAGAACTTATTTCCTCCGGCCTGCGTGCCAGGGTAGTGGGATTGATTGAAGCCGGCATCGATCGCGTGCTGCCGGCCAACTTGATGCGATCAACTGTTAAATACAGCGCGTCAAAAAAACGGCTCACGGTAGGAGGCGTCAGGTATAATTTAGCCAGGGGCAGGGTATTTGTTATAGGCGGCGGCAAGGCATCGGGGTTAATGGCGGAAGAACTGGAGCGGACCATCGGGCCCGGGACGATTACCGCGGGCGTTGTTAACTGCAAAACAGGCGGCTATAAAACTGAAAAGGTGGCTATTATTGAGGCGGGGCACCCCGTCCCCGATGAGTCCGGGGTGCAAGGCGTGCGGGAGATGCTGGCCATGAAGGCGCGCTACAATATCGGCAGAGGCGACCTGGTCATCTGCCTAATATCCGGCGGAGGTTCAGCGCTGCTGCCCTGCCCCGCGATGGGCATCACACTCGAAGACAAGCAGGCTTTGACGCAGCTTTTGCTCAGAAGCGGAGCGGATATCAAAGAGATCAACACCGTACGCAAACACCTTTCGCTTATAAAGGGTGGCGGGCTGGCAGGCTTCTACGGACCGGCCAGGGTGGTTTCACTTATCATATCGGATGTGGTAGGCGATGACCTTGACGTCATAGCATCGGGTCCGACCGTTGCCGATAGCACAACTTTCGCGGACGCCTTGAAAGTGCTGGAAAAATATGGATTGATGGAGAAGGCACCGCAAAATGCCATGGGTTTTATTGCCCGGGGGTGTGAGGGGTCTGAGGCGGAGACCCCCAAAAATTTATTGAATTGCGACAACCATATTATCGGCAACAACCGCATGGCGTTGGAAGCCATTGCCGAGAAGGCCAGGGACCTGGGCCTTAAGCCGTCTATAGTCACTTCTGAGATGACCGGTGACACCGCCGGCCTGGCCCGCGGCATGGCGAAAGAAATGATAAAGGGAAAATACAGGGGCTTTGATGTGGTGCTGCTGGGGGGTGAAACCACACCGACCCTGCCGGGTAATGCCGGAAAAGGCGGCCGCAATCAACACTATGCAGCCGTATCCATGCCGGCTATGAAGGGCTGCCGTTGTCCCTGGGTGGTGGCCTCGGTGGGCAGCGACGGCTCCGATTACCTGCCGGATGTGGCCGGCGCTATGGTGGACAACCGCTCCCTCGATTCAGCGAAGGCTGCCGGACTTGATGTGGAAGATTACATTGAAAGGTTCGATAGCAACACCCTTTTCAAAAAGATGGGCAGGTCGTTGATAGTTACCGGACCTACCGGCACCAATGTCAGCGATATCGTGCTATACCTGCAGGGCTGTTAAAGCATATTCCGTACAGCAGGCGTTCATCTCAACTATTGTCGATCCGGCCGTCCTTCATCCAGATTACACGGTCGACGAATTGCTTGTCTTCCGGCTCATGAGTCACCATTACTATGGTCTGCCCAAGTTCCTTGTTGAGTTTGCAGAATAGCTCGAGCACCACTTTCGCGGAATCCTCATCGAGGCTGGCGGTCGGTTCATCGGCAAAGAGGGTTTTGGGTTGATTGATAAGTGCCCGTGCTATGGCCACCCTCTGCTGTTCTCCCCCCGATATCTCGCTGGGATAATGGCTGACGCGCTCCTTTAATCCCACGACCTCCAGTATCTCGCGCGCACGCTGCTTGTAATCACTGCGGTCCAGGTCGGCCACCGCCGGCAGGTAAACGTTCTCCAGTATATTGAGTTCAGTGATGAGGGATTGTTCCTGGAATACGTAACCAAGCTTCTCCAACCTGAAACGGGCCTTTTCCTTTTCTCCCATCTTGAGCGTGTTTACACCATCTATATGGACTTCCCCGCCTGTTGGCATATCCAGCAGTCCCAGTATGCGCAGCAACGTGGATTTGCCCGAACCGCTCCTGCCCATAATGGCCACAAATTCGCCCTGCTCCACTTTTAAATCCACGCCCTTGAGCGCTTTCACCGCGCCGGCGCCGTGGCCATATTGCTTGAAGAGATTTTTAACGTGGATCATATATCAGACGCCCCAGAGCGTTTTAATGATGCTTTCCCGCATGACGGCCCAGGAGGGGATAAGCCCGGCCAGTACGGCGGCGGATGTCAGCCCGATGGCTGAGCCGACTATCCTGGCTGACTCGATATTCAGGCTGAGGAAGCCGAAGGGGAAGTCGATGGGATTGAAGATAAAATAAGGCTGGAGCACCACCCGGACGAGCAGCCAGCCCAGCGTGATGCCCATGACGGCGTAGGTAAGCGCCTGGATCAAATACGAGCCGAGGACGGCGTTGGCCGGTATGCCGATGGCCCTCAGTATGCCGATCTGCCGTTTCTTGCTGAGCACGTTGATATAGATGACGATGAACATCACGATAGCTGCCACCACCAGTCCCGTGCCGCCGATGATGGCCCCGATGATTTCAAAGGTGGAGATGACGCTGCGGTAAGCGCCGCCGTATTCCTTCCAGCCCCTTATCTCCAGGTCGATGCCTGCCGCGGCCAATTCAGAGGCCAAGTTTTCCTCGATGCCGTTGCGGTCGGCCTTGACCAATATCTCGCTGGCGCGGTTAGCGAACTCGGGCCGGCCCAAAACCGAGACCATTTCCCTGTGCGTTACGAAGGCCAGGTGGTCGGCCTGCATCATCTCGCGTGCGCGGAAGATTCCCTTCACCGTATACTCGCGCTGTATGCCGTTAGGATAGCTGACCCGTACCTTCTCACCCACCTTGATGCCGCCCAGGGTGAGGAAATCGGATGTCTGCGCCGACTTGCCGCCCGCCACCTCCACGCCCAACACGATGGAACTGGTATCGTTTTCATCTAAATATTGCCCGTCTATCATGTTGTGGCCGATGGTGGTGACGCGGGCTTCCCGCACCGGGTCAATTCCAAGGATATTCCAGCTGCCGCTTTTTACCCTGTCCCAGGGCAGGGACTTCTCCTTCCAGCCGTATTCGATGAAGCCCCGGCTGTTGAGGTGGGCGCAGGTCTCGCCCACGCCCTCCACCCGCCCGATGCGGGCTTCAATCTCGTCCGCCCGGTCTATGTAGTACTTGTCCTGGCGCGGACTGACGATAACATTGGAAAAAACCGTATTTATCATCTGGCTGTCCATGGTCGTCATCACGCCCGAGATGACCGCCGAAGTAAATATCAGGTTAACGAAGCTGAAGGCCATCACCACGATGATCAGACCCAGCGCCCACTTGTTTCCCTTGAACATCGATTTAAACGCCAGGAACAGCGCCAGCTTCAAAGTGCCAAGAATTGTCTTCATAAAATATTCCCGTTCAACAAAATTCCCACAATATAAAATTTACATAATGAAAATATCAGGCTAAAAATTTTTCAGGTGGCTTTCTGTAGTGCGGCTACTACCTTGCGGATAAGCACAAAGAGTATCTCCCGCTCCTCGGGGGTAAGCCCGGCGAGGATGTCCTGGACATGCTCGCTCGTGAAGCTTTCGATGGTTTTATGCAGCTTTGTCCCTTCCTGCGTCAGGGCCACCTTGATAACGCGGCGGTCGTCGGGGTCAGGCAGCCTGGTTAAATAGCCATCGGTTACCAGGCTGTCTACGATCCGCGTGGCCTTGCTGAAAGGTACCGATAGCGCGTTGCTTAACTCTCCCATGCTGAGGGAGCGGTCTCTTTGCAGGCTGCTGCTGACCCGGTAAAAAGTCCCGTAATCAATATAGGAATGCAGCCTTCTACTGACCGCCTCATCCCCGCTGTCCTGCTGGCGCCGCGCGATTTCCTTGTGCAGCGCAGATTCGAACTTGATCCACATCTGCACGAAACCCTGCACCACCGACATGACCTGCACGGTATCAGCTTTGCGCAAGCCTGTCTCCGGCAGATTATTTTTATTCTGTAATATTTCCACAATGAAAATATATAGTAAAAAAGGGGGGTTGTCAAGAAATGGGGGGCGGCGGCCCTGATCTTTGCGCGGCGGATTTTTCTTATTCTACGGCGTTCAGTTTATTGAACCCCTGCCAGTAGCGGCTGTAGAGCCACCCGTGCTTTATGGCGGGCAGGCTTTTAAGTTCCTCACCGTGTCCGCTGACGATGTCCCTGGCCCGGCTGAAATACTTATCGATGGCCGCCTGGTTGGGCGGGGTACCCGTTCCCTCGGTATCTCGCAGCATTTCGGCTTCGTAGTGCGCGGTACGTGCTTTGATGGATTTCAGCGCCGCCGGGTAGTGCTTCAGCGCATTGCGGTGCAGTTTTTCGGCGTGCCACCAGTAGGCCTCCTTATCGTATCCGGCCTTGCCTTCGAGGTAGCCCGCCGGTGTGACGGTGCCTGCGCTGAAGACGGGGAAGAATGGGCTGAGGCAGGGGTTGGCAGCTCCCGTGGCGTAGTAGAAATGGCCTTTGCTGCTGATATTGCCCACCAGTGAGCCGACTGACTGACTGCGGCGGATGAGCTTATCGGCGGCATGCATGCAGACCGTGCCGCCGTGCTTTTCGGGGCGGAATTCATCTGCCCTGCCGCCGTGGTCGCGCAGGATTGCAAAGAAGTTGGCAGTGGTCAGCGAGCCGTGTTTGTGCGAGAGTGCCCGGCGTGAACAGGCCTGGCGTGGGTGGGCGGCCGCCGCCCAGGTGATTAAGGGGTCGCTGTAGCAGCGTTTGAAATCGAAATCGGCCCGGCCCCTGCACCAGCCTTTCTTCATGGCGTTCTCGATAAGGCCCGGCGAGGCCGCGTCAAAATCATTGCCCAGTGAGATAACATTGGAGATGCTCCAGACGCCGTTGACCTTCTTCCAGGCCCACCATGATTTGACGCATTCCAGCACGTAGGCTTCTGTGGCGTCGGCGATCAGGTAACTGTTCATGTAGAGGAACTTCTGGCGGTATCCGCAGTTGCCTCCCTGTCCGTACTCCTCGAGCAGGCGGATGATAGTATCCAGGGCCTCTTTGGCGGTTTTGCCGCGCTCAAGCGCCAGCCGCAGCAGATCCATGCCGGTGAGGCCGGTCGCTGAAGGCTTCTCCCTGGTGAAAATGGCCTCGTTGCCAATTATCACGCCGTACTCGTTGGCGCCCATCTCCGCGCCGAACATCCAGAAAGGCTGGCTGAGCAGCACTCGGGCGGTTTGCGCCGCCTGGGGTATCGAGATATAGGTGCACCTGACCGTCTCCCCGGCTTTATGCTGTTTGCGCGGGATTATCACGAGATTCTGCACTTCGTCGGGTTCGCGGTCGCTGTTCTTGCCGAACAGGGTCACGCCGCCCCGCGTGGCGGCAGCGGTGGCAACGATGGTATCGCACATAGTAACTTGCCTCCTTCAGTCTTATGCTGCCTGCATCTTAGCAGAATGAAAGCGAGCTTGACAAAAGCGGGCGGGATTCATAAAGTGGGATGGCGCTTTTTGCCAAATAACCCGGAGGTGACCAGATATGCCAGATTTAAAACAGTTTTCGCTCGAAGGAAAGGTGACCGTGGTGACGGGCGCCAGCCGGGGGATAGGGCGTGCCACGGCGCTGGCTTTCGCTAAGGCGGGATCCGACATTGTGCTGA
>JBFYUA010000253.1:0-3978 GCA_041300305.1 Dehalococcoidia bacterium
GTCAGCCCCTTTTGTAAAGATTCTATCAGCACTGTGCCGAGGATAGGCCCTAACGCGCTGCCAAGCCCGCCGACAATGAGTATGCCGATATACAGGATAGACTGCTGAAAGGTGAAGTCCTCGTAGGAAATATGCCCCTTGTACTGCGCATACAGAGAACCCGCCAGACCGGCAAAAAAGCAGCCCAGGAAAAAGCCCAGCAGTTTGTAATTGAAGATATTGATGCCCATGACCGCGGCCGCCAGGTCGTTGTCCCTGACGGCGATAAAGGCACGCCCGATGCGGCCCCTGGCCAGGTTGGTGGCGAACATAACACTGAGGGAAGCAATTGAAAAAATCAGGAAAAATTGTTTAATTTCACTATCAAAAATGAAGCCTCCAACGGATGCCTGCGCGACATCCAGGCCGTTGGCGCCGTGAGTGACGTCGGTCCAGTTTTTCAGTACCCAGATGATAATAAATTGCGCGGCGATGGTTGAGATGGCCAGGTAAAAGCCTTTGACACGCAGGGAGGGTATGCCAAATATCAGGCCGATGAGGCCCGCCGTCAGCCCTGAACAGACAAGGGACAGCAGGAAGGGCATTTGCAGGCTTTGTGAAAATATGGCCGTGCTAAAAGCGCCCACAGCCATAAAGCCGGCATGACCCAGGGACAGCTGGCCGCAGTAACCCATCAGGATATTGAGCCCCACCACCGCGACCACTATGATACCGATGGAATTGACGGTATCGAACCACGATGACGGCAGGTAGAAGGGCAGGGTGAAAAGCGCCAGCAGGAACAGGGAGAACATCACCCACTGGGTTTTTGTGCGGATGATGGCCATGTCCGTATTATAGGAGTAATTCCGTATACCGCAGGGCAGGCTCACAGGCTATATCCTCTCAATGCGCTCTTCCCCGAACAGGCCGAAAGGCTTGAACATGATTACGATCACGATTATCAGGAAGGGGACCAACTCTTTGACGCTGGACCCGAATAACGAGCCTCCAAAAGTCTCGCAAATCCCGATGATGGGACCTGCCACTATGCAGCCCAGGAATGATTGCATGCCTCCCAGGATCACCACGGAGAATGACTTGAACCCGGTTTCCACCAACCCGTAGTTGATGGCGGCAATGCTTGAAATCAATACTCCGCCGATTGCAGCCACGATACAGGCAAATATCCACGACATGGAAAAAATCGTGGTTACAGGGACGGCGCAGGCCTGCACGGCCAACTGGTCATCGGCCGTTGCGCGCATGGCAATGCCCATTTTGTGGTATTTAAAAAAGAGCGAAAGCGATATGAAGAGTACCAGTGAAATGACCGCGCCCCAGAGTAATTCCTGCTGTATGGTGGCCGTGCCGATGCGGATGGATTCCTGCGGGAAGACCCTGGGCAGGTAACCCTGACCCTGCGGCCAGATGAAGTGGGTCAGGCCTTCCAGGAAATAGGCCAGGCCCAGTGTCACCGCTATTAGTGACAATATCGGCTGCCCGATCAGCGGCCGCAAAGCCAGGCGTTCAATAAGCCAGCCCAGCAGCACCGCAAAGGCAACAGTCATGATCATCCCGGCCCAGAACGGAAACTTGAGTTGCATGAGCATGCCATAGGTGAACCAGGACGAAATAAGCACCAGCTGCCCGAGGGCCAGGTTGGCCACCCCGCTGGACTTCCAGATAAGAGCAAATCCCAGCGCGATCAGGGCATAAACCATGCCGATGGCGATACCGCTGATGCTATTTTGGATGAATGTGTCCATTTTGCTTCCCTCTAAGTATCCCATATCCTGATTATTGTTGACACAGTGCCGGTCCTGCCGTCACGGTAGGTGACCGAGGCATCGACGTTCAAACTGTCCTTGCCGCCGTATATCGCGTCAATGACCGGTTTGTAGCGGATCTCCATGAATTCACGGCGCAATTTACGTGTCCTGGTCAGTTCTGCTTCATCAGGGTCAAATTCCTTATGCAGCAGCATATACCTTTTAACCCTGGATAACTCGGGCAGGTAGCTGTTGACCCTGGCCAGGTCGTTGCGTACCAGGTCCGCTATCTCCTGTTTCTGCGAGAGGTCGACAAAGGTGGTGTAGGTGATGCCATGGCGCTCGGCCCACTTGCCGACCATGGCAAAATCGATATTGATCATAGCTGACACGAAAGATTTGTCTTTGCCGCCTAACACCATGGCGTCCTTGATATACGGGCTGAAACGCAGCCTTCCCTCGATGTATTGGGGCGCATATTTTGCTCCGGTAATAAGCGTGCCCATGTGTTCCAGGCGGTCGAGGAATATCAGGTGCCCTTTGTCGTTGATATTTACCGCGTCACCGGTGCGGCACCACCCGGAGACCTTGACCTTCGCGGTTTTCTCCGGTTCGTTCAAATACTCCTTAAAGGTGCAATCACTCCTCACCCATAATTCCCCGTCAGCGGTCAACCGTACTTCAACGCCGCCGGCAGGACGCCCGACGCTTTGAAAATCGATATCACCTTTGCTGTGAGACGCGATGAAGCCGGCCTCGGTAGAGGCGTAAGTCTGTCTCAGTTCAATCCCGATGGCATGGATCAATTTAAAGGTATCGAGGCTCAGTACCGAGCTGCCCGTGACTGCGAACCTGACACTGCTCAGGCCGAGCCTGTCCTTGAGCGGCCTCAATAAGAGCCAGTGCGCAACGAAAAGCAGGGCCTTCCAGCCAGGGCCCGGCTCTTTATTGGCAAAATTCAACTCGGCAATCTTGTAGCCGATAGGGACCAGCAGGTTATAAAAGTACCTTTTAAGGGGATACGCGTCGGTTATCTTCACCTGTATCTCACTTACCAGGCTTTCCCACTGGCGCGGACCGTAAATGGCGAAATCAGGCCCGACCTCACGAGTGTCCTCGGCAATGGTTTCCGGCTCCTCGGCAAAATTTAGACGCGCGCCCGTCAGCAGGTGGGGGATGGTGGCAAAATAGCTGTCACCTACCCAGGCCGCCGGGAAATTGGATATCAGGTCATCGTTCTCATCCACCGGGTAAATGCCGGCAAAGCCATGGGCCGTATTCACCAGCGCCCGGTGGGTCAGGATTGCGCCTTTAGGCAGGCCGGTGGTGCCCGACGTGTAGTAGATAAATGCGGTATCATCAGGCTTCACTTTAAGAAGGTTCTGTTCGAACGCGCCGGGGTTGGCCTCCTCATATTCCCTGCCAAGCCCTGTCACACTGTTAAAGCTCATCAGGATGGGGTCATCATAGTTGTTCAACCCCTTGGGGTCCCAGTAAATTATTTTCTGAAGGAGGGGCAACCCACCGCATATCTCGAGGAACTTGTCGGTCTGTTCCTGGTCGTTGACTATTGCGAACTTAGCCGATGAATGCGCGACAATATAATTGAGTTCGGACGGGATCGAATCTACAAATGCCCCTGTGACTATGCCACCGGCGGCCTGAACGGCAAACTCGCCCCAGAACCATTCAGGTTCGTTGTCCCCGATAATACAGGCGACATCGCCGGGTTGCAGGCCGAGCTTTATGAGGCCAAGTGAAAAATATTTGACGTTGTCATAATAGTCGGACCAGGTGTACCTGTGCCAGATGCCCCTTTTTTTTACACACATGGCAACCTTATCACCCCATTTGAGGTAATTCGATTGCATCAACTGCGGTATGGTGCGTGTATCAGTCATAATATTGCTTCACTTCGTTTGCAATGACAGGCAAAAGGGGGCCGCCGGTCAGGAGAGTTTAAACTGTTCTGCAACTCTCTTGAAGCCGGTGAGCGCTCCCTCGAGAGTTTTATGGTCAACGCAATACGATATCCTGAAATAGCCGTGGCTGCCGAACCCGCGGCCGGGCACGGTCAGGACATTCTGCTTTTGCAGCTCATGGACAAAATCGACGTCGTTTTCCAGCGGCGATCTGGGGAACATGTAAAAAGCGCCTTGTGGCTTGACCAGCTTATATCCCATGCCGGCCAGGTTCTTATACAGGTAGTCGCGTTTTTCCTGGTATT